>JAUVXT010000141.1 GCA_030603465.1 Deltaproteobacteria bacterium | reverse complement strand
TTGATCTTTGAGAGGGCCTCTTCTTCCAGGGGCGGCCAGAAATGATTAAGTATCCGGTAGTAGGGAGCAAGGAGGAAGGACAGTATGGAAGGAATGAGAAAATTAAAGAGAAGGACCACGAGGGCCGCCTGATGTTTTATGTCACCGGAGAGGAGGCCGACAAATGATTTGACCAGAGGGATATCCGTATAGAGTTCGACGTAGAACATGGACACGAAAACAACTACACCGAATAGATTAAACAATACCTGGGCCATGACCGATTGTTTGGCGGAACCCTTCAGACTCGATGAAAGGACATAGGTTGTGATGCTGGAACCTGCATGGACGCCATAGATAATCATGAGCGTCTGATCCATTGTAAAAATGCCCGCATTCGTCATGGTAATGGCGATTATAATAATGCCGATGGCCGTCTGCGAGATAAAGGCCAGTATGCCGCCTATGACGAAAATGAGGAGATAGGAATCTTTCAGGGCGAGGAGGAGAGACTTAAATCCGGGGTACTCGGCAAAGGGCGCTGCGCCTGTGCTTACCATATTCAATCCGAGGAAGAGGAGGGAAATTCCGAACAACGCCCCCAGGGCATGGTTAAACCGCGCCGGTTTTTCGAAGGCGTAACAGGTGCCGGACAGACCCAGCAAGAGGAGAACAACGTATTTGATATCCAGTACCGCGATCAACACCAGCGTCGAACATCCGGCATTCGCCCAGAATATTATGGGCAAGGATTTTCGGACCGTCAAGAGGCCGCTCGATATGAGACTTGCGACGATAAAGGTGGCAACCGACGTGCTCTGCGTGACGAATCCTGAGAGAACGCCCCATATCCCCGCGATAAAACCTTTGTCGGTAAATCGGGAAATAAAGAGTTTGAATCTCCGGCTGGTCATTCGTTTCAGATTGCCGCTGACCATCCTTATTCCGACAAAGAATAATCCCAGTCCGCCAATGAGCATGGCAAAAGATTCGAAGTGCACAGGAGCCCCCCCATTTACCGTGAGATAATGCTTGATATTTCTGTCTGGTTATTACATATAAAAGGAAGTTTTTCAATAATTCTGCGGCCTGATCTGCTCAGAAAGATAAGAATTGTCGGCTGGCGCTCACGCGCGACGCTTCTGGCAGGAATGGTCGGCGAAATAATTATGTTTTGCTCTCAAAATAATATGTTCAGTTTTAAATGTCGCGATATCTATGAGTCTGTTGATTTATGAGCATAACGCAGAGATTGGGCTGAAAGACCATTAATAAACAGACTCATTTATGACCATGGAAAATGGAAAGGGGAGGATCTTTTATGGAGTTGAATGTAAAGAATGAAGAGAAGGGGACGTTGGTAGCTGTCACGGGGAGAATGGATGCCGTTTCATCACCTGAGTTTGATAAGGAACTGGGAAAGTTGATCGATGAGGGAAATGTAAATTTTGTCATCGATTTGAGTGAACTTGACTACATAAGCAGCTCCGGTCTCAGGAGTGTTCTGGCAACAGCCAAAAAACTCAAAGGGAAAAACGGACAGATACTGCTCGCTTCTCTCCAGGCCGTAGTCAAGGAAGTCTTTGAGATTTCCGGATTCAGTACCATTATTCCCATTTATGAATCTGTGGAAGAGGCAATGGCAGCCCTGTAATTGCGTGGGGAAGGTTTCCCGGATTTTATCACACCAGCATGACACGCATAACTATAGAATCTGATTGTGGATGCACTTCATGAAATCTATAAAGCTTGCAGCCATTATTGAAAATCTTGACAAGTTCATCACTTTTATCCATACATGCTCCGGAGAATGCGGATTTGAAGGCAAAAGGGTAATGGAAATAGAGCTTGCCGTCGAAGAGGCCCTGGTTAATATATTTAACTATGCCTATCCCGAAGGGGAGGGGCAGGTGGAAATGAAATGCGCCTTGAAGGAGGGCAAAAAATTCGTAATAGAGATACACGATAAGGGCATACCCTTTGACGGCCTTTCCCGTCCCGATCCCGATACGACCGCTGGTATTGGAGACAGAGAAATAGGGGGGCTGGGAATCTTTTTTATCAAGAAAGTGGCGGATGAAGTGCGATACAGTCGCAATGATGACATGAACATCCTTACCATTGTGTTCTTGGCATAACGATTACAAATTATGATGTGCTCGCAAAAAATCATTTTCCTCGCTTGATGACCATTTTGGGAATGATTCCGGTGCCTGGCTAAAAATCTAAAACTCGTGCTAACGCACTCAAACAATTAGATTTTCTTAACGCCAACCACCGCAATCATCTTTTTCCCAAAATGCTCGAATCCGCTCGAAAAAGACTTTTTACGAGGTTGTCAATTATGGTTAATGTGAAAATGAGAGAAAAGTGCAAATTATTAATCGCTGTCACCCTTTTCATGATAATTGTATGCGTGGCACCCGCCGAAGGCGATGCCCTGAAAAAGGCATCATTCATACCTCAATGGGTTCCCCAGGCCCAGTTTGCAGGGTACTACATCGGGCTGGAAAAGGGTATTTACAGGAAACACGGCATAGATCTCACCATTATTACCGGTGGACCGGACTATTCGCCATCGGAACTTCTTACAGATGGAAGGGCGGATTTTGCTTCGCTCTGGCTGTCCACGGGGATTCAGATGCGGGCAGGGGGCGAGAAGATTCTCAACATTGCCCAGATCATGCAGAGATCGGCGCTGATGCTTGTGGCTAAAAAGGCGAGTGGTATTGAAAGGCCCCGGGACATAAACGGCAGAAAGGTCGGGTTATGGGGCCCCGTCTTTCAGATTCAGCCCCGGGCATTTTTCAAAAAATACGGTCTTACTGTGCAGGTTGTTCCCCAGTCCTTTTCCGTCAATCTCTTCCTGAGAGACGGTGTCGATGTGGCCTCGGCAATGTGGTACAACGAATATCATACGATTCTGAACTGCGGTATCGAACCCGGCGAACTGACCACATTTTTCTTCCATGAACACGATCTCAATTTCCCGGAAGACGGCATTTATGTGCTTGAAGAGACATACAGGAGAGACCCGGCGCTGTGCGCGGCCTTTGTCCTGGCCTCTATCGAGGGGTGGCGGTATGCCTTTGATCATCCCGGTGAGGCATTGGCTGTTACTATGAGGAACCTCCAAAAGGAGCACATTCCCACGACTCTGGTTCATCAGAAATGGATGCTGGAAAGAATGAAAGATTTGATTTTGCCCGAAAAGGGCGGGGATGCGGGCATGGGAGGACTCCTGCCTGCGGATTACAGTCGCGTGGCGCGAGGTCTGAGGAGCATTGGTCTCATAGAGTCGGTTCCCCGATTTACCTCTTTTTATAAGGTGATAAGAGATAGTGATGAAAAATAGGGGATTGGCCTTCAAACTTATACTGCTCGTATTGAGCAGCGTCACGCTGATTTTTCTGCTGATTTTCGGCTACAACTACATGTATTCCAGAAAAATCATCATCGAGAATGTCGAAAAAAACGCGATGAACCTCGCCAGGGCGACGGTGAATCAGATCGACATTGTCCTCACCTCTATCGAAAAGGTCCCCGAAAACCTGGCCTATGTCCTCGGTCGGTCGCTTTGTGCCGGAGAGGAACTCAACGATCTTTTAAAATATATTGTACAAAATAATAAGGAAATTTACGGGTCGACCGTTGCCTTTGAGCCCCGGGCATATGACGGCGAAAAAGAACGATATGCCCCCTATTTTTATAAGAGCGGCGATGAAATAAAGTATTCCGATCTGGGGACGGCATCATACCAGTACTTCTTCCAGGACTGGTACCAGATCCCGAAGGAGCTGAATCGTCCTGTCTGGACCGAACCCTATTTCGATGAAGGGGGCGGCAACATAATCATGTCCACCTATTCGGTGCCCTTTTACAGAACTGTGGAGGGGAAGAAGGGGATCGCCGGGATCATTACATCCGATATTTCGCTGTCGTGGCTTCAGGAAATAGTCGCTTCAATCAAGATAGCGAAGACGGGATACGGTTTCCTCATATCCCAGAACGGCACCTTTGTAACACATCCTAAAAAAGAACTCGTCATGAACGAGACCATTTTCAGTCAGGCAGAGGCGAGGGGAGACGAGGAACTGAGGAGAATCGGGCGGGAGATGATTCATGGGGAATCGGGCTTTGTTCCCTTTCGCAGCATTCTGACGGGGAAACTGTGCTGGATGGTTTATGCGCCGCTTTCCTCCAGTAAATGGTCTTTAGGTGTACTCTTCCCGCAGGATGAATTAATGGCCGATGTGGTGCGTCTCAACAAAATTGTGATAATACTCGGCGTACTCGGTTTTGTCTTTCTTCTCCTCGTCATCGTCTTTATTGCCCGATCGATAACGAGACCGCTGAGCGTCCTTGCCGGCGCAGCGGAAGATATCGCGACGGGGAACCTCGATGTTGCGATTCCCGAGATCAAGACGGGGGATGAGGTGGGGAAACTCGCCCAGTCCTTTGACTACATGAAAACATCATTGAAGCAATATATTGCCGATCTGACGGAAACGACGGCCGCAAAGGAGAGGATAGAAAGCGAATTGCAGATCGCCCACGACATCCAGATGGGAATTCTGCCAAAGATATTTCCTCCCTTTCCCGACATGCCGGAGTTTGACCTCTATGCCACGATTGAACCGGCACGGGAGGTGGGGGGGGATCTCTTCGACTTCTTTTTCCTTGACGATGAACATCTCTGTTTTAACGTGGGCGATGTTTCAGGTAAGGGGGTGCCCGCGTCTCTCTTCATGGCCATTACCAAAACGCTGATAAAGACGAGGGCCACCAAGGGCATGACGCCGGAGATTGTCTTGAACCAGGTCAATCAGGACCTTTCCGAGGACAATCCGTCGCTCCTTTTTGTCACACTCTTTCTTGGGACTCTCAATATCAAGGACGGAACACTGGAATACTGCAACGGCGGCCACAATCCGCCCTACATTATTCGCGCGAGCGGTGAAATCGAAGCGGTGGAAATGACCGGCGGGATAGCCCTGGGTGTGATGGAAGATTTTTCCTTCCAGTCGAAGCGGGTCGTTTTAAACAAGGGGGATGCGATCTTTATCTATTCCGACGGTGTCACCGAGGCCATGAACAGCAAGCTTGAACTCTTTTCCGAAAAAAGACTGGAAGGCGAACTGGATAGACTCAAGGGCCTTCCCGTCGGTGATATCATAGCGGGCGTCATGGAAAAGATCCACGAATTCTCACAGGATGAACCCCAGACCGACGATATCACCATGCTGATTATTCAATATAATGGGAGTTGATAAGGCCCGAGAATCTTTATCCACAACAACTGCGTTTTTTATCCTGTGAAACCATGCGCTTTCTTTTGATTTACCGTGATCGCAAGACAGCGCAGCGCATTTAACCGAGACCCTCTCCGCGGCAACTATAACGACACCTGAAAAGCCAATGCATGGCAGTAGTTCAGAAGGTAACGATGTTACCCTATTACTTCCCTTCATCAAACAGGTTCCTGTTTTTAGAGGTTTTTTAGACATTGACACAGGGTATTCCTAATTGTTAAAATAAGAATAACATAACAAGAAATTGAAGATAATAGGACAAGGCAAAGTTGCCCGAAAATGTACTCAATATCATTATATCAAGGCAAGTTTGCCTGTCAATCAATGGTTATGCCGTAGATCAAAATGGGCTCGGCCATAGGAGATGACATGGAAGCGAACAGAGAAAAGGAAATTGAAAAGATAGTTGAGTCACTTGATGTTGGTGGCTGGTCCTTCAGTGACGAACGAGAGTTCATGGAGAACTTGTATGTCGGCCGGTTTAACTACTTCTTGGTCATATTTTCTCTATTCATGACGGCAGGGTTCGCCAATACGTTTACTATTTACAAATCTGTGGTGTTCTTTGTTGGAGGCTTTATTTTGTTTCTTGTATGGCTCCCACTATATAGAGGTTATAAGAAGCACGACCGTATAATGAAAATCATGTTTCGAAATAAGTTGGATCATCCAGCCAATAGGATTGAGTCAATAATGCAGTTGGAGGGCTATAAACCAAAGTACAAGGTATCTAAACTCATGGGGGTTTACATTCCTTGGCTCTGCATCTTCTTTCTTTTGGCCATTGCGCTATCAATTAGCTGCGGGCTATTGAAATGAAATTGCATAACAAAAAAATTAAGCGGACGCAAAAAGCCGCTCCGCTTATTAAATCGTTCGGCCAGAGAATATATGTTCTGCGAGGTTGCGAATGATTGAGATAGTTCCGCACAGCGATGCTTTTAGAGGAAGCTACCATGTGTCATTTGCTGTGGACACGGTGGCATATTCATACATATACAATGAAATATTTGTCGAGGAGTGGAATCAATACGTTGAGAAAATGAAAGCGGGTTCTTACTTCATGAAATCGAAATGGTTCCCGGAGGAATCTGAAGCAGCTAATGGTGCATCGCTTGAAACTGTAAAGGAAGCCGCGAAGAAATTGGCGCGTAAACTGGACTCTGGTGTATCTCTTGAAACTCTTTCCCGCGAAGAGATAGAAATGATAGAAAGCGCCAAGAGATTCAGCGAATCCATGAGACACAGACAAGGCAGGCAAGGTAGATATTTCGAAAAACTGGTTGATCATTTTGACAGGGGAAGAAATCTAATTATCTGTTATAATTCCAAATTTTATACCTATGAAATAGAAACTAAATTTGCGGACCATATTTCAGTTTATCTGATAGAAGAAAGTGAGATAGCCAGCATTTTGAACGCCCTCTATCTTAGAATACGAAAAGGAAATCGTGTCGTCTGGAGACAACGGCTGCTTCGTGATTTTGAAACAGATGATGATGACTAAACCGCCGAACCAATCGCTGAACCCGATCGTGGCCCTGTCGGGCCACTCCGGGTTAGCTATACGTTATAGAGATTTTTCCAAAGGCATATTAT
>JAUVXT010000046.1 GCA_030603465.1 Deltaproteobacteria bacterium | reverse complement strand
TTAAAATTTAAATATATTGTTTTATCTATTGATTTTTATCTTTCATATCTCGTATGCGATATAGTAAAAATAAAAAGATAAAGAAGCAATAACTAAAACTTAAAATTTAGTACTGAGAAAAAATGTTTTGAATTTTGTGTTATGGTTTTTTTCGATCGCTTCCCTCAGCTTGATGACTTCCTCATCCGTCAGGTCACGTGCCCGGGTGTTCGGATCGATCTCGGTCTCATTCAGTATCTTCCCGGCCGCCGGGGGCCCAGCGCCCGACACCAGGCCGGGAATAGAACTATAGGGCAGGTCAAGGAAACGCTACCACAGGCCAGTATCAGCGCATATTACGGCCGTTTTATCAACCTTTTTCTGATGTGATTCAAGGCCATACTTCCGGTAATAACCTAAACCATCGAGTATAAAAAAAGTTGAAAAAAGTGGGGAAAATAGCTTGACAAGTATTTTGTATTTATGGTATATTTTGTACATGGAAATTATAAGAGTTGAGAAAATACCGGACGAGCTTAAAAAAGAGTTTAAATCTCAGTGTGTACTGGCTGGCATGACGATGAGGGAGGCTTTCATTCGATTGATGGGATTAGTAGTCGAAGAGCGCTTTTTACTTTGTCCGATTGATTCAAAAGAAATTGAAAAGGAGGTTGAAAAGAGGTTATAATAACGCCGCCAGCGGATAGGGTCATGCCCGAAAGCGCGTCTTCCTTAGCGCGCCTTCTGCTGGTTTCATTTATAAGGGGACACTAAAGGAGGTGTATTAATGAACAACTTACCGATTGCGGTAACCAATTATCAACGCGCCATTGACAAGTTTATTGCAGATCAAGATTGTAACGATTGCAGTAAAGACACTTACCGAAAAGGGCTTAAAAACTTCTTCAAACATTGTACTGAAAACTTAGTACAGGAAATCACACAGAGAACAGTTTTAGATTATAAGATGAGGATGAAGGCCGAGTATTCGACCTACACGATCAACCTCTATCTGCAATGTGTGAAGAAATTTTTTAAATGGACTGAGGCCAATAAGCTACATAAGGACGTTGCGAAAGGTATCAAGAGGGTCCGGGTCCCGAAAGGTTTTAGTAAGGACGCGTTGACAAGAGAGCAGGCCCAGAAATTAATATTGAGTATAGCGAGTCCCAGAGATCGGTCCATGACGCTGTTAATGATTAGTACCGGGCTGCGCTGTATTGAGATTACCAGGGCAAACATCGAGGACATGAGAAATGTTGGAAACGATACGATCCTGATGGTCCAGGGGAAAGGGCAAACAGAAAAAAACGATTTTGTAAAGCTGCCCTCAGAGATAGTCGAAGAAATACAGGCATATATCACTACCAGGGCGGTCCGGATCGGTGATCCTCTGTTTGCAAGTGAGAGCCGTAATAACCTGGGCGGACGTATGGCAAGCGGTACAATAAGCTGGATTGTTAAGGGATATCTGAGAGGGATTGACATTGACGATCCCAGGTTGACAGCTCACAGCCTGAGGCACACGTGCGCTACATTTGCACTATTGGAAGGGGAAAGTTTGCAAAGCGTACAGGACTTACTGAGGCACGCAACTTTGGCGATGGTTTTAATTTATGCTCATAATATAAATCGCATGAAGGCCCGTACATCTGAGCAGGTAGTCAGGCACTTGTTTAACAATAAGTAAGGGTTGAATATGTAGAGTATGAGGCAAACAATTATGGAAAATACAATTAGTTGGGCAAATATTTTAGGTGATTGGAAACCACGTAAAAAAAATGCGAATATTTTAAACCTCGCAATGAAACACATACAGAGCGTCAATTATAAAGTATCAATAAGATGGGTATTTTACAGGCTTTTACAGGCCGGTATCTACAGCAAGAAATCAGACTATACTATTTTAGTTCAGTTGACATCGAGGGCAAGGCATACAGGCTGGAATGGTTGGCACCCGCTAATTTTAAGTGACGATACCAGAGAGATGATTGAAAATGATGTGTGTGGATACAAGCCGGACCCGGATATGGAGGAGGAATTCGATATAGTAGAAGGCATGACAATAGATGATAAAGAAGAGCTACAAGAACAGTTAGACAATTTTGAATGTGATTACACTTACAGGATTGATCCGTTTTACTATCTTGATAGCTTTTGCTGTGTGATGTTTGAAGCGAGGGCAATGGTGGGACAATTTCAGGCATACACAGAGGGCTTGACACTATGTCCATTCGGCGGATTTCCTTCCATTCCATACAAATATAAAATAGCGAAATACCTCGAAGCACAGGCCGAAAAATACGGTGTTCCCGTCACTGTGCTTTATTTCGGTGACCTGGACGATACCGGCGAAGTTATATTTAACCAGGCAAAAGAAAATATATCAGCATGGGCCGATTGTGAAGTGGATTTTATTCGTTGCGGTTTGACGGATGAGCAGGTTGATAAATATGATATTCCTGAGAATCCTGAAAAGCCCGGAGAGTATCAATGGGAAGCCTTGCCGGATGAAGGGGCGGAAGAAATCATACAGGGCAGCATAAGCGAATATTTTGATTACGATGAAATAGTGAAAAGGGCAAAAGAAGAGGGCGCGAAAATAACGGAAAAGATAAGAGTGGAAGTAAATAAACGAATGGAAGATTGAACAATAAGTAAGGAACTAAACCATAGAGTTAAAATAAAATAATGGAGGTAGTAAAATGGATGAGAATGTAAAGAAAATTATCAAGAAGGCGGCAGATTTAATAATTCAAGTTCTTTTTGATACAACAGGTCATTTGGAAGAAGAGGGCATATACATTAGTGCCGGCGAGGATAATTTAAGCCAAGCTCGTAATTTAATTAGTGAAGCCTTAGAAGGTTATCCTGAAAGTCAGGTCGATCTTGTCTTAGAATGTCTATTGGCAGCAGGTAATATGGACACACGGGAAGAAGCAGAATCTTATATGAAAGAAGAGTAATAAGGCTTTATAAGAGCGGTTCCCGTGTGGCGAAATGGTAAACGCGCGAAACCGGGAGGGGGCATGGCACCCCCCTTGAGACGGTCGTGGTCACTGCTTCCCGGTGCTGATGGTGACCTTGCAGGTTCGAATCCTGTCACGGGAAAATAAATCAATTTAAAAGGGGGAAAGGAGAGGGGATGGAAATTACATTTGATGATATTAAAGATGTCCTATTGACAATGAAGAACCGTACAGCGAAGAAAAAACAGATTGCTTTTTTATTGGACTGTTCGGAACGGGAAGTGGGAAATGTTATCAGAAGATGCCCGCTTTATGAAATTGTCGGAGGTAGTTATGGGTATTTTTATTGGGACAACAGGGTGCCTGGAGACTTGAACATCGAGGAAAGAAAGATATTATTGGCTCATATCAATAGGCAGTTGGGGATGAGGAGACGTTCCGAACGCCGCTATCTTGAGTCTAAAAAACGGACAGGAAGGATGGAACCATTTGAATCCGAAATAGATAATGCGAGATTTAATAAAGACGTGGAAGGGTTCCTTGATAAAATTAAAGAGGTTACAATGTCGTTGGCAGGGCTGAGAAATGAGCTAATGGCGAACCTAAACAATAAGTAATTTATTAAACCATCGAGTTAAAAAATAGAGAAGAAGAAACGAGAAAATATTATTTAGCACTGATTTTATCGCTGATAATCTTTTTGGCGGCTGTCATTTTGATGGTGCTGAGATAGAGAAGGCGGTCGAGGGGAAAATCAGAGGATGGGGACGAGAGAATACCTTACAGAGCAGCACAGGCGCCGGATCGCGGAGGCCCACAGGGGATTAAAGCACAGCCAGGCGACAAAAGATAAAATCAGCAAAATAACGAGGGGCCATAAGTTGACAGATGAAACGAAAAGGAAAATGAGTGAAGCGAAAAAA
This sequence comes from Deltaproteobacteria bacterium, assembly GCA_030603465.1. GTDB lineage: Bacteria > Desulfobacterota > Syntrophia > Syntrophales > UBA2210 > JAFGPZ01. The sequence continues at coordinate 8,747 of JAUVXT010000046.1, read as the reverse complement.
GGCAGGACGTTTACCCCGGAACAGAGACAGAAATTGAGCGAAGCATTGAAGCGATATAATAGATTGAATCCCAGAGGGAGGGGGACTTGAGGAAAATAGCAGTAAGTCTTTCAAAGGGCGGAGTAGGAAAAACGACTTCAGCGGTTAATCTTTCCGCAGGCCTGGCAAATAGAGGATATAAAATTCTATTGATTGATTGTGATACCCAGGGCCAGGCAGCCTATTATTTAGGCCTAAAACCGGAGATCGGCCTTGCTGAATTGATAGAGGATAAGGTAAAACCGGATAATGCGCTTATAGAAGCACGTGAAGGCCTTTATTTACTTGCCGGTGGAAGAAAGTTAGCGGAAATTAAAAACCTAATAGCGCGCAAAGACATAAGGCCTGAAATGACATTGACAGAGGCCTTAGAGCCGTACAACGATAAGTTTGACTTTATAATCCTGGACACTTCACCGGGATGGGACGTTATGACAGTCAATGTCTTATTCTATGCTACAGAGATTCTTTCCCCGGTATCCCTTGAAGTCCTTACGATAATAGGTTTTTCAGACTTCCTAAAGAGCCTTGAGTCTATACAGAAATATTCGAGCGCAGACATTAACTTTATGCTGCCGACTTTCTTTGATCGCAGAATATCGCAACCAGGGGAAGTATTACAGCAGCTTAATGAATACTACAAAGATAAACTTTGCTCACCTATTCGATACAACATAAGACTTTCAGAGGCCCCAGGGCACGGACAGACAATATTTGAATATTCCCCCAGGTCAACTGGAGCAGAGGATTACACCTTGTTGACAGAAAGGGTGGTCAATGTCAAATAGGAAAAAGACACCCGATATGAGAGAGCTTTTGACCGGTACACCGAGTACACTAAGTACACCGGACACACCGAGAACACCGAGCAAAACGAGTACACCGGAATATGAGAAGAAAACCTTTATTGTGAAAACTGACTATATCGAAAAGATAAAGAGCCTGGCCTATTGGGAAAGAAGGGAAATAAAGGAGATTATAAACGAGGCCTTAAAGCAATATTTACAGGATAAGCATATAAAACCTATAAAAGAAAAATGAAGGGAATTTAAACCAGCGGTCGGTGATACGTTGTGAAATATTAGATCACTTTGAGGGGTGGTTATAAAGGGGGTACGTGAGGAGTTACCTTTCTAACCGACAGGATAATAGCAGCATTTCTTTTTACTATTATCTTGCGGTGAGGTGAGGTGAGGTGAGGTTGTAAAATCAAATGTGATTAGCAACCTGTCAAAAACAACTCCGAGATCGTACCCCTTAATATAATCCGAATGAAAGGAGGTGAGAGAACATGGGAATTATTGCTAAAGACGATATCCGCGGTTATGAACATGTCGACGCCGGGTTTGCTGGGGAGGAGTCTATAGTCTGCCCGGAGTGCATAACGGCGGAGCAGGAGGAGAAAGTCAAGGAAGACGATATCATCACTACTCAAGACATTGAGAAAAACGATGAGAGAATCTTTTTTTGTGGCGTATGCAAAAAGCAGTTGTAAAAAGCAGATTTAATCTATTAGGTCGAAAAAAGGGGGTAATAGAAACACAGGGTAAGTCATTTAAAACGCGTGAGGGGCCAGTATTAGCGTATCCTGAGAGCCTTTTAAAAACACGTTGTAATAACGATGTGCCGGTGAGAAAATCACAGGGGGGAAGAGGTGAAAAAGATCATACTGATTTCGGTGTTCGTGCTGGTGGCAGGAATAGTATTTACACAGGAACCTGGAGAATTTGAAGTCAGTGTTTGGCCGGACGGTGAAGCTATTTACAAGTTGATCGGACAGGTCTATCCTGACGAATTTAATGTAGAGGCCGAGACTATGATTAAAGAGTTTACGGTCCTTTCGGAGAAGGATGAAAAGTTTATCGTTGATATGGAGGGCGGCAAGTATCTCACTATCCGCATAGAAATGTTAGATCGGGCATTCAGCGGCGAGGTTAAGATTGCTATTCGTGATTCAGTCGGTAATGTTTCCCTGGCTGGGGCCAAGTATGATTTTTATATTTGTCATAGAGTAAAGTAGAAGAGAGTGCACGGCGGCGGGGAATGACGAAACTTCCTGCCGTCTTTTTTTATTCTGAGGGAGGGGAAAATATGAAAGTATCGGACTTCATTGAACAGGCAGGCCGGCCTATAGCGTACTATCCTGAATTCGCGAAGGCGCTTAAATCGGTTAACGCTACAATCTTTTTGTGTCAGTTATTGTACTGGAAAGGTAAAGAGAAGAAAAACGGCTGGATATATAAATCCCGGAGGGAAATGGAAGAAGAGACAGCGCTCTCCAGGCGGGAACAGGACACGGCCAGGCGGATACTGAAGACAGCGGGGATACTCAAGGAAAAACTTGCAGGGGTGCCGGCCACAGTACATTATAAAATAAATACTGATAGACTGAATGATATTATTGAGGATCATCTTGAACAAAAAGAGCTTTCCAGATTGGCGGAAAGCGCCAAACTGGATTGTACAAAACGTGTAAACTTGAATGGCGGAAACGAGCAAACCATACATAGACTACCAGAGACTACACAGAAAAGTATAAGTAGGCCCGGACGGGAAGACGTGCGGCCCGTATCTCTTTCAAAAGAAAAAAAAGAGGCGGTCGAAAAAGAGATATCCGGAAAAGAGGCGCTACAATGCAACGAAGAGCCGGGGGTATACGGCCAGGCGGACGGGTTCCTTGATACGCTGGACATACAGAGCCGAATAAACATGATTGACGCACAGTCGGGGAGTACAAAAACCATAGGTGAAATGATGGATTACGTAATTTATTACGAGAATAAAACAGGCCGGGAGGTTAGGGACGTGCCGGCCTTTATATATGCCGGGCTGCGGGGACGCTGGGAGTCCGGGAATTACCGGCGGTGGGGCCTGGACAAATTAAACGCGTTAAACAGTCAGTAATATTGTAAACCATCGAGTATGAAAAGAGATATAAAAGACATTTATTACAGCCAAAATATATGAAAAACTATGAAAAAACTATTAGGTGCGGATACATTTTCGAGGTATATTGAGACCATGGAAAATGAAAGAAAAGAACGAGAGAGATTTTTAAAAATGGCCGAGGAGAGAGTCTATGGACGGCAACCGGTCCGGGGAATTGAGACTCCCAGCGAGCTCATAAAATCAATGAGAAGGTCCCGGGGTGGGAAAGCGCCAGACGTTTTAGTAAACGTGTTTTTAAAAAAGAGCGAAAGAAATTATTTGAATAAACTGGCGCATAAATTGGACCTTCCTTCAAAAGAGTTGTGTAGTCTTGTATTGAAATCGGCGGTAGTGCTGGGTGCGGGTGGCATTGAAATTTTTGTCGCTGCGGCAAATAAGGCGCTTGTTGAGAAAGGACGAAATACAGAGAAAAAAAAGAAGCGCCGAGGGTTGAACGATGGGCGGGAAGAAGATGGGGACGAATTTAATTATGAGGATGACAACGAGCCGGAAACTGACGGTGATGGCGATGAGCGGAGACGAGGCACGGATCGGCGACAAAGAAAAACCGGAACGCAAACCGGAACGCCTGAAGAGGGGACGAAATTATGAGGGTTGACCTAACGGCGACAATTACGGTGGTGCAAACGAGAGCTCTAAAGGTCCGGCAAGGTACTGAATCCATAGACATGAAAACGGTCGGGAAACTGCTGGAGAGTATGACGGATGATAAACCTCTTATAATTGAGACATACGGAACGAAAGAGGACAGGTTGCCGGGTGATTATTTTATGCGTGAATGTAGAGGTATTTTCATATTTAAGGGGTGCAAATACAAAGCCCTGGAGAAAAACCGGCAGAGGGAAGAGAAAGAGGGACGGAAGCAGGCAGCGCGACAACTCAAACTTGATAAGATCAAAAACGAACTCAGGGCCAGGCCGAAAGTCGAGAATGAGAAATTTGACAAAAAATATGACGTGCAGTCCAGGGAACAGGCCGAAACTACAGAACGCAGGATCGAGCGAGAAGCGCTGGCGATCCTGGCGAAAGAAGAGGGCGCAGATAAATGTTGAACGGCGTGATCACAAACGCGACAGGCTGGAGAAGCCATAAACTACAGGGATATGTCAATTTTCAAGGGCTCGCTATTTCAATCGAAAATGAACGGGGAAGCTATCGGCAGGGAATCGATGACCATGGCAAGCCCTGGCGCACTTTTATGCACATCGCCTACGGGCGGATTCAGAAAACCGAGGGTGTGGACGGTGATCCAGTTGATGTATATATCGGACCCGTCCACGATTCTAAGGATGTGTTTGTCATTCACCAAAACGATCCCGTAACGGGTCGCTACGATGAAGATAAGACAATGATAGGATTTAATAATTCAATAGAAGCGAAAATGTCATACCTCAGGCAGTATGACAGGCCGGGGTTTTTTGGAAGCATGGATCGTTACAATATGGATGAGTTTAAATCGCTATTAAAAAATAGAAAAGGTACGAAACTGAAAAAGTCTATAAAGGAGAAAATCATGTTAATAAATGAATCGACACTGGACACGGGTCTGGAATTGGCGCTGGAAGACTTGCGAAAAAATTTGGGAGAGCTGGGGGGAGCTGCCGGCGCGACAATAAACAAAACGGAGGTCCTGCAGAAAGCGCGAGAGGCCGTGAAAAGTGGAAAAATTGACTTGATGACAGCCGGCGTAATTGAAGGGCGGATAAATAAGGGAATATCCCTGGATAGATCGCACAGGGCAGCTCTGGGGCTGGTGGATAGTGCCCGGATCGAGGGATTGAGCTCGCCGGCAGCTTCCAGTGTAGAGTCGAGGATGGACGGGGGGAAGACGCCGGAAAAGATTGGCATGGGAACGGGATCGCCTCTTCCCGAAAATTCTATCGTTGCGGAAATGAAGGCGAAAGGAAAACTATTACATTCCTTCCAGGCCATGAACGGAGCAATCTTGAAGGTTACCGGTAGGGAAATTCTTTTAAAATGCAGGGAGCTTGTTAGGAAAGGGGAAATGAGCTTGATGCGGGCCGGTGATATCGAGAGGATGACGAATACCGGATCGGCAATCCGGCCTGAAATTCTGAGGGAAATTTTTGCGACATGAATGGAGAACGGGCCTTATCAGAAATTTTTACTCAGGTCATAATTTGCGACCGATGCGGCGAAAGTTTATTTGAAGTCGCTGAAATGTATAAAAAAGATATCAGCATTAGATGTCACAAATGCGGCCAGAAATTTAAAATCTTTGCAGAAAAAGAAAACGAGGCGATAACGGAAAATCTGTTGCAGCAAGGGCAAGTATGGAATCAAGATCAATTAAAATTGTCCGAGTTGCTTGAAATCCGTTTACACTCGTTTGAATTGCAGATCGGGTACGGAGAAGGCGCGGCATTGCTTTTCGAAACTTATGTTGAAACTCTTTTTGATGCCGTAATTTCAAGCGTGGATGACGCGGTTTTACAAAAATTGCAATCGCTGTTCTTCCGTAAGATCAGAGATAAGGGAATGAATGAAGGGCCGGCATTGATTGACGATATTGAGACGGCGGCAGGGGAAGCGTTGCGATCCGCAGATTATGAGTTGATTGATGGTGAAACGGAAAATTAGCGAATACTTCCATCTATTCATTGGCTGCGATCCTGGTTTTCGTTAAGAGGTCGATAGGTCGCGGAGACCAAGTTTAACAGTCGGGCCCGCCAATGTCCGCCGATGTTGGCGGGTTTTTTTAAGTGAAAAAGTCAAGAAAAGTCAAGAAATCGGGGGGAAGAGATTTTATTAAATGTACTTATATAAGTCCTTATAAGTCCTGCATACAATCGGTAACGAGTGAAACCATCGAGTATGAAATGGGGGGTAGAGTATGAAAGAATCAGATACGGAAATGAGATTGAAAAACTTGCCGTTTATACCTTCGAGGATAAGAAAATTTGCATATCAATACGCGCTTCAATGTAAAAAAACGAGGGAGGCGTGGGCGTTGGAATTCAATGTCAAATCTAACGTTATCGACAGATGGCTGAGACATGCCGGAGTGCGGGATTACATATCAATCGTACGGGAAACGGCGCGGGAAAAGACAGACTATTTACAGGAAATCAGAGGGCGGTTGAAGGATAAAGTCACGCGAACAGGATAAATGACGTATAAATGAGGGCCCTGGGGGACGGGTGTTACAACCTATTTAAAAAAGGGGGGATTTCCAGTCTGGGGTGTATTGAGCAGGTAAAAAGTGCTATTTCTATCAGAGTCAAATTGTAATAAAGATTGACGAGAGGCGTTATCGGATATAAAATTAAAAGAAGAAATCCGGCCTGCTGAATGACAAACCGGATTTCAGTCAAGAGTCCGAGACTCGAAAGGTTATATTCAAAGTCTAATCTCTTGATTGAAAAAAGTCAAGGGAAGACGATGAAAAGTTTAAAGGATTGCAGACCTACCGGAAAAGCAGATTACAACGAATATGTAAACCTATTCATACAACGGATACCTCGATTCACTCTGAAGACACGTCCAGGAAAACACTGGAAGACAATCAATAGGCCCCTGGGGGACAAACTCATACAGGCACATCTTGAAGGAAGCCGGACGGTCGGGGCACTGGGAAAATGGTATCCTGGACACGCGATCCTTGACGTTGACAAGCGGGAAATCGAGCAGGTGCAGGAGATGAGAAACGCGGCGGGGCTCACAGAGTCAAACAGTATGCTCTGCTCTTCAGAGAGCGAAAACAGCTATCACTTATTAGTACGGCCTATCTATCATAACAGGCCGCCTACGGTGAGATTATTAAGCGCTATATTCCAATCTTTTTGTGAGCAGCACAGAATAGAGATATATCCGAGGGCCAGGAAGTGCGTGCGCCTCCCGTTCGGCAAAATTCAACAATGCCTGGACGATGGGGCCGAGGGCATAGATACCTGGGAACAAAAAACGTATTGGTTTCAGAAGCTGGACGAGTACGATTTGTCAGGGGTGCCGAGTCAACAACTACAATTTGAATTCGAAGAGAAAGCCGGCAGCTTGATGCTGTCAACATCCCAGAGAGGTCAGGAGCTTTTTGTAAACGGCCTTCAGGCCCCTTCTTCCAGGCATGATAGCCAATTCGAGGTGCTATATTACCTATGGAGAAAGAATGTCCCATTAGAAGAAGCCGAGAGAATAACCTGGACATGGATCAAGAAAAAGCATAACGGATTCTCTGTCGATATAATGAAAAGTCCTGTGGTAGTCAGGAAAGAGATCGAAAGGCAGGCCCGCCGAATATGGGGGCGTTACCTCGATGTTTATCCGGATTCAACACACAATATATATCATGGTTATCTCACAAAAACCGATATCGTGGACGTGCTGAAGATTGTCGGCGGGTCTATTCCTGAGGCCCGGTTCCTGTTCAACCTGGTAAAGTATTATTATCCGAGGCGACACAGGGACAGAATCAATGTCCACAGTGATTTATTGATATCGTGGGCTTCCAGAAATACTTACCTTGACAGGATCAAGAGGCTGGAACGGAAGGGGATCGTCTACAGGGGGAATGACTACCTGGTAAACGTGCGGTCGAAACAGATCAAACTTAAATGGAACTGGCGGTCCCTTGATAATGCGATCCTGCCGGATGGCCGGGCGCCGGAGAGCTTAGAAGAGGCAATCCGGGCAGCCTTTACCGAAGGAGAGACACGGGCGCTTTTTCGGGCTTCCGGCATGTACCCCAGGCTTATACGGCGTTATGTACGGGATATCTTTTATGTTCTTCCGTTTAAACTTTCTCATAACATCCGGCCTGCCGCCTTCCTTCCCTCTCCATATATTTAAGGTGTAGAGCGGTACTAAACAGTAAACATTATAACTTTCTATAGGTGGGTTGGATCGTGGGGAAGAAGTAGGAACAATGGGGAAGAGGAGGGGGTCGGCGCTGCGAAGGCTTGAAGAAGAAAGGCCGGACAGATCGGGGGCGGTCCCTTACATTCCAGGTGTAGACAGGTAATCAAAACAGGACACAATGATAACTTTCTATATGGGACATGGATTGTCCTGAGAAGTGATACTACATACTTAACAACAGTGTGTGTGGGCTGGGGCTTATGGGACTTACGAGGTTTACGGGACTTATGGGAAGCATGGGGAACAGGGGAGGGAGTCGAAAAGCCGGCCGGCAGGCTTGAGAAGGGCCTGGACAGATCGGCCGGTCCTGAGGGCAAAACAGGGGGTATACTTTTACCACCTGGGCCATTAAAACGATTCTCTATACATAAAAACTGCGAGTTATAAGGGGTCCGGGGCATGTTATAGACTTCACAGTAAAATACTGTCATTCCAGCCTTCTTCAGCGCCGAGGCACTTCTTCCACTTCCATATAACGAAGTTGACTCCGGCTTCATAATTTGGGAACCTGCCTCAAGTTCTTCACGGATAGCGCTAAGCAGACGAGATGATAACCCTCTCCAGGTGGCGAATTTGGCAATGTCTCAATATGGGACATGGGGTTGTCCTGGGGGGTGGATAGGAAATAACCGGATCATTGAAATAAAAATAAAAATAAAAAGGCGAACGATCCGGGAATGAGAAAGAAAAAAGTCGGCAGGGTCGGGCGTGGGGTTATCCTGGGGGGTATGTAAAAAGAAAAAATTATGAAGATTTTAAGATATGGAAACAAAAGGAATTAAAAACGTGGCTGCCGGGGGCCCTGAGCTCGTCAATAGGGGGGGTATAGAACTATAGGGCAGGTCAAGGAAACGCTACCACAGGCCAGTATCAGCGCATATTAC
>JAUVXT010000176.1 GCA_030603465.1 Deltaproteobacteria bacterium | reverse complement strand
GGGGTGTTCATGCTTTCCGTCGCCTGCATTTATAACGGATTGCTTCAATAATCTGGCAAGGATATGAGGTGCGCCTGAGGCGCCGTGTCTGATGACTATAATGTCGGGATTCATAGATTCCAGGGTTTTGGCCGTATCGATGAGAGTTTCACCCTTTGCGACACTGCTGGTGCCGGTTGAAATGTTTATCGTGTCCGCGCTGAGTCTTTTACCCGCTATTTCAAAGGACGTTCTGGTTCTGGTGCTGGCTTCATAAAAGAGATTGATTATGGTCTTCCCCCGCAGGGTGGGTACCTTTTTGATCTTCCTTGTAGAGATTTCCTTGAAGGAATCCGCCGTGTCCAGGATAAGATTTATTTCCTCTCTGGAAAAGTCTCCCACATTAAGAATGTCCTTTTTTGATAGTTTCATGCTGTTGCCTCAAATCGATTCATATAAGACCTGTAAGACAGATTTTTAACACCTTCAGTTGCGTTCGGATCAAGCACTGTTGTTATCCTTCTGAAATCCAGACCTCATCCTCTTCTGCTTGTTCCTTCAGGTTAACGCTTATCTCTTCCCATAGTGCGGAAGGGAGGCTTTCTCCGATAAAATCGGCTCGAATGGGAAGTTCTCTGTGTCCGCGGTCGATAAGGACAGCAAGCTGGATGAGCCTGGGCCTTCCGAAATCTATGAGAGCATCCATGGCTGCCCTTATGGTCCTCCCCGTAAAGAGCACATCGTCGATAAGGATAACCTTTTTGTGATCAAGGGAAAATGGGATATCTGTCTTCCTGAGCCTGGGCCTTTTCTCGGTTGTCATCAGATCATCCCTGTAGAGGGTGGTGTCGAGGATACCCAGCGGTATTTCAGTGCCTTCTATCTTTAGAATCTTTTCGCGGAGTCTTTTCGCCAGGCATACTCCACCCGTTCTGATTCCGATAACCACCAGATCATCGGTGCCCTTGTTTCTTTCCAGTATTTCATGTGTAATCCTTGTGAGGGATCTGTCGATCCCTTCGGCATCCATGACCACCTTTTTCTTTGCCATTTTTCTCTTCCTTGCTTTGTGATCGAACATAGAAGGGTGGGCAAAAAAAAAGCCTTCCCATTAAAGGAGAAGGCCTTTCACCACAATTTTCCATGCATGTGTACAACAATCATAATAACCCTTTATACTAACGACATGTTAATGGTTTTATTTATATCAATCCTGATTGTTATAAGTCAAGTTCTTTTATCCAATCCCTCCAAAGAAAAAGGGGTGAATTTCTTCACCCCTTTTTACATGACAACTTTTCTTAATGGCCTAGTAGATCAATTGATAAAGCGCGACAATTGCCGGGGCCGTGACGAGTGATACGACAGACATCAATTTGATCAGGATGTTCATGGACGGACCCGACGTATCCTTGAAGGGATCGCCGACGGTGTCACCGATAACACTGGCCTTGTGCGCATCGGAACCCTTGCCGCCGAAATTGCCCTGCTCGATATATTTCTTCGCGTTATCCCACGCGCCGCCGGCATTGGCCATCAGGAGACCAAGGATCACACCGGTCAGCGTCGCACCGGCAAGAAATCCTCCAAGCGCCTGTGGACCAATTAATATACCCACCAGGATCGGCGCTAATATAGCCAGAACACCGGGTACAATCATTCTTTTCAATGCTGCCGTTGTGGCAATATCCACACATTTGTTCGTATCCGGAGGTGTTGTGCCTTCCATAATTCCGGGGATCTCCCTGAACTGCCTTCTGATCTCATTGATCATTTCAAAGGCCGCTTCACCGACAGCGGTCATCGTGAGGGCAGCCAGAAGACAGGGAACCAATCCACCAAGGAATACACCGGTAATAACGTGCGCCTCGGTCAGATCGAGAGCAAAATTCTCAAAACCGGGGAAGGTTTTCACCGTGGCGGTGTAGGCCGCAAACATGGCCAGTGCGGTGAGCGCCGCAGAACCGATGGCGAAACCCTTTCCGATTGCCGCCGTGGTATTACCCACCGCGTCGAGACCGTCTGTAATTTCCCTTACCTCCGGTGGCATATGCGCCTGTTCCGCGATACCACCCGCATTATCGGCAATCGGCCCGTAACTGTCTACCGACATGGTCATACCTACCGTACCAAGCATCCCGACACCGGCAATAGCGATACCGTAGAGACCGCAGGTTACATAGGACAGCCAGATAGCCATAGCGATCAAGAATACCGGAGCCACCACGCTTTCGAGACCGACGGCAAAACCGCTGATGATGGTTGTCGCGGAACCGGTCTGAGCCGATCCGGCTATTCTTCTGATAGGTTTACGAGCCGTGTAGTACTCTGTAACGGCACCGATCAACATGCCGGCAACAATACCGAGAAGAACGGCCCAGAAGGGTCCGAGGGCGCTGATCATCCCAAGGTCCTTCAGATACTCGGCAGACATACCCGCAGTTGTATATTTAACCACGAAGTATGAGGCGATGATAAAGAGGACTCCCGCGATATAAAGGGAATTGCTCAGCGCCGACTGAGGTTTCATGTTCTTGAGAAAATTAAAGAGGCCGATTCCGATAACCGACGCAAAGAGTCCGACAATAATGAACAGCATGGGAAGCATCATCCATTTCATTGCCATTCCCTCGACACCAAGACCCATTGTAGCCCCGATTGCAATTGCGGCGATTACAGAACCGCAGTAAGACTCATAAAGGTCCGCGCCCATACCGGCAATATCGCCAACGTTGTCTCCAACGTTATCCGCGATAACACCCGGGTTTCTCGGATCATCCTCGGGAATTCCCGCTTCAAGCTTTCCAACCAGGTCGGATCCTACGTCAGCCGTTTTTGTGAATATACCACCTCCGACACGGGCAAAGAGGGCGATCGAAGAGGCGCCCATGGCGAAACCGTTGATGACGACGGGATCTGTCCCGGCGAAGAAGTAGAAGAATACGCCTAATCCCAGCAAGCCGAGAGACGCCACGGAAAGACCCATAACCGATCCTCCGAAGAAGGCTACTGTTAAAGCCTTGCCCTGACCATCCGTCTTGGCAGCCTCAGCGGTTCTCGCATTGGAGAGCGTTGCCGCCTGCATACCAAAGAGACCGGCCAGCAGGGAACCGATGGCGCCTGCCAGGAACGCCACGGATGACATCCTGTTTTCCAGGGCAAAGAAGAGGATTATAAAGACTACAACGACAAAAATCGCTATAATCTTGTATTCCCTCTTCAAAAAAACCATTGCTCCGGCATGTATCTTTTCCATGATCCCAACCATTATGTCGTTACCCGGAGAAAAGGTCATCACATATTTATAAATTATGAACGCCAGCACCAGTCCTATGACGCTCCACAGCCACGCATAATTCACTAAAAATTCCATAATTCTCGCTTATACCTCCTGATTTAAGTTTTTTGTAACTCGCACATTACATTTATTCATCGCCGTCTGAGTTCCTGACGCAATAACCTCACTGATCGCCTCACATGCCGCTTCAATGGTATGGGGTAATTGTTTCATCTCTTCTCCAGAGAAGCGTTCGAGCACATAACTTTCTGCCGTACGTTTTGGCGCAGGTTGATCGATTCCCAGTCGAATCCTGACAAAATCAGGACTGTTGAGATGGTCGATAATGGATCTTAGGCCTTTATGCCCCCCGTCACCACCGCCCACCTTGATTCGCACATCTCCTAAGGAAAAGTCCAAATCATCGTGAACGATGATCACATCTACAATATCTATCCTGAAAAAGTGGACCAGCTTTCCGGAAGCTATTCCACTCAGGTTCATAAAAATTTGCGGTTTAGCCAGAATGACCTTCGCGCCGGCGACGGTTCCCCCTCCGACACAGGAGTCGAACTTCTTGCCGGCAATTGAGATTCCCTCTTTTTCGGCCAGGGCGTCTAAAACAAGAAACCCCATATTATGTCTCGTAAGGGCATACTTTTTACCGGGGTTTCCCAGTCCAATTATAAGCTTCACCCTGTCTCCTGTCGGGAAGCTATATCACTCCGCCTCTTTTTCGCTCTCCGGTTGATCGGTGGTAGCCTCCTCTTCAGTTTCCCCTATTTCCTCTTCCTCGATCTCCTCGGTCAGCGTGCTTACCCTCGTCACTGCAACATTTGCTATAACGATGTCTTCAGCGTCGATGACTTCAATGTCATCTTGAAAGGTAAGGTCTTTTATCTTGATAGAATCACCAATGCCGAGATGGCTGATGTCAATTTCGATTGCTTCAGGGAGTGCGGAGGGCAGACCTGAAATTTTAACGTCTCTCTTTAGTTGCTGCAATTCTCCTCCTCCTTCTTCGACACCAACCGGTTGTCCCTGGAGGATTATGGAGAGATCGATAGTGAGCTTTCGATCCATCCCGATCTCATAAAAGTCTGCGTGTATGAGTCTTTTTTTGAGAGTATCGATCTGGAGATCCTTGATGATTGATAATTTTTCAACCTTTTTGCCCGTATCCGGTTTTATGCCCAGTTTTACGAAAACGCTCCCGCTTTTCCCCTTTCCTAATATCTTGATTAGTTCCGAGGAATCGACCTGAATCATTGTTGACTCTGTGTCATAACCGTAAAAAATCGCCGGGACAAACCCCGTTTCTCTTAATCTTCGGGCAGCGCCCTTCCCGGATTCGTTACGTGTGCTGGCATTTAATTTAACTGCTTTCATTTATAACTCCTAAATAAAAAGTGAACTTACTGATTCATTGTAATAAATTCTTTTCATTGCTTCGCTTAGAAGTCCCGCGACAGAAAGAACCTTTATCCTTTTGCAGGATTTAGCCTTTTGATGCAGGGGTATCGTATCGGTTACAATGACCTCTCTGATAGGGGAGGCCTCTATCCTCTCTATGGCCGGTCCCGATAATACAGGATGGGTGCAACAGGTAGAAACTTCTACGGCGCCTTCCTTCTTCAAGGCAATCGCGGCCTGAGTCACCGTCCCGGCGGTATCGATCATATCATCCAGAATTATGGCCCATTTGCCCTTTACATCGCCGATGATGTTCATAACCTCAGATTCATTCGGCGTGTCTCTCCTCTTATCGACGATAGCCAGAGTTGATCCCAGCCTTTTTGCAAATGCCCTTGCCCTTACAACTCCGCCGGTATCGGGGGAAACGACTACGAGGTCTTCCTTGTGATTGTTCTTTAAGTAATCGAGGAGTATAGGTGTTGCGAAGAGGTTATCTACCGGAATATTGAAAAATCCCTGGAGCTGCCCGGCATGGAGATCTATGGAGATGACACGATTGGCACCGGCCGTTGTAATGAGATCGGCCACCAGTTTCGCCGTAATCGGGGCTCTCGGAGCAACTTTTCTGTCCTGTCTTGCGTAACCGTAATAGGGCATGACAGCGGTTATCCTGTCGGCAGATGCCCTTTTCATGCCGTCTATCATTATGAGGAGTTCCATCAAACTTACATTAACCGGTTGGCAGGTGGACTGTATGATGAATACATCGGTTCCCCTCACGTTTTCATTAATTTCAACCCTGGTCTCTCCGTCACTGAATTGAGACACCTCAGCTTCATTGACAGGGAGTCCCAGTTTTTTGCATATCTTTTTTGCAAGGGTGGGATTGGAATTTCCTGAAAATATTCTTATTTTGTCGAGCATTTTGATGTTTCCTTCTTCCAAAATGGCTGGGGCGGG
>JAUVXT010000042.1 GCA_030603465.1 Deltaproteobacteria bacterium | reverse complement strand
GTTTGATCCAGAACTCCACGGTTCCCTCAACCAAGTTTGTGCCTCGAGGCAAAAAGGTCAGCGCGGGCTCCCGCAGATAAGTCTTGCCGTCGAATGATATGGCTGTGCCCCGGCCCTGTCCTCTGACATAGGTCAACGCTACTTCCGGCAGTTTGACGATAGGATTTTCCCTGTCAAAAGCATCGTTCAGAACTGGAATATTGTCTTCAGACGCAAAACAGTTATTTGTTAGTAGCCCGTTGAAAAACAATATTCCGGCGCAACAAACACAAAACAAAAGAAATGTAAATGGTTTCTTCATAAGTCTATCTCCGTACATGATCGTTGAAAAATGTCTGTTGCCGCCTGTTCCCTCGCTGTGTTACGTGATGCGGGATTCCCGGCACTACTGCTCTTGCTATTCGTGCCATGTTAAAAATGAATCAGGTTCTCCGGTTTTTGTCAATAATTAAGTAAGGTGTCCCCGGAACTCCCCGGAACTCCCCTCCATGGGCCTGTGTACATTTTCGAATTTGCACCCATTCCGGGAAGAATATATTTCATAACTTTTTAAACACTAACGCTAAACTCACAGGCTGCGGCTTTTTCCCCGTGCCCTCAATGCCGTTGTTAGCCAAATATTAATTTTCCGCAAAGGCAAAGATGATATTACTTTTTTTTCACATTAATTTGTCAAGCGTAACCCTTGTTGCCCATCTAAAAAATACCATGACATATTTGCCCCCGGCTAGATACATTCCCGCTAAGAAAACCAGATGTGCTATTACAAGCAAGAGGGGACCTCCTATGATAATAAGCATGGGTTCGTGCCAGTAAACAGAGAAAGCTCCAATCAAACCTATTGCCGGCCAGCCAATGATGTAACTACAGCACATTAGAAAGATTCCCAAAAAATGTTGAGCTGTTGGTTTCTCTTTAAATGCACTGAGGTCTGCACCATCATTAATGGCCCTGCTTGCAAACTTAGTTTTTGCGATGCCGTTGGCTAGCTTCTTAATCATGTTCAATAAATAAAACCCTTCATAAAAACCTTACAATGAATCATTCTTGAGAACAGCAGACCGACTAAACCTAAAGAATGGAGTCTCACATATATTCAAGCCTGACTCTTGAGCTGAAACCAGAATCTCTTGGAACCTTTTTAATGAAACATGAAACTTTGGTTCGGCGATAAGAATCCTTCCATTTGACTTGAGGCATGAACGAACCTGATGAAAGAATATTTTTGGGTCAGGAACTTCGTGTATCATCCAGAAGGCGAGAATGAAATCAACAGGAGTACCAACGCCAAGTTTGTTAGGTTCACTTCGATGAAGATGGATTATATTCGAAACACCTACTTTTTCAGAACGCTTTTCCAACGCTCTTAACATCTTCGGCTGGATATCAGCGGCAATGACACGACCCTTATCGCCGACGATCTTAGCAAGACCAATGGAAAAGAACCCCATCCCACAGCCCACATCCAAGACCGTCATACCTTTGGCCACATATGAACCGAGCTTTTTCTCAGGATTGTGAAAAAAGTGCCGAAAAGGGTTGTCAAATGTATATGCTAACCACCACGGGCAAATATTGTCGCCCATACAAAGAGTCCTCCATAGGATTTTTTGGTTTTTGGTGAATATGATTCATAATTTTGGCTAACGAAAAAATCCGCCTCCGAGTTTACGAGATCGGCTGGATTGACTGGTCGGCATTTTCTTAATGAATGCCAAGTTGAATCTTAACGGCTTCCTCAACTTTGCGCATATCATTTTCAGAAAGAATACCAGCGCGGTTAAAAAGCCTTAATTTGCTTACCGTGGCCAATTGATCTGCCATTGCCTTGCTTTCTTTACCTTCAAAATCAACCAGTGCCTCACTGGGATAGAGACGATCTGTTTTGCTTGTAAGAGGAACGACTTGGACTCTATTAAGGAATTTATTTGATGCATCATTACTTATGATTACGGCAGGACGCTTCTTTTTTATCTCCCCACCGACAGAAGGATCGAAATTTACCCACCAGACTTCACATCGTTTCATGATCCATATCCTTGAATGTAATTTCGGCCCACTCCAGGGCTTCATTCTCCCGATTTTTGTCCTTTGCCATCTCAGCGTAGGCGGACTCATAATTAGGACGCACAACATGAGGACGAACTATTTCCTGTACAAATCTGCTAATTTTGCGTGGTCCAATGATTTTATGGAGCCCTTTATATACTTCTTCATCTATTGTTATGGTTAATTTCTTCTGCATAGCACGCCTCCTTCTCCTTTACACGTGCATTATACGTGTAGTTGTTGAGCATGTCAAAGAAAAATCTTTTCATGATGCCAACGGGGGAAAGCGGGCAGATTTATTTACTTTGCTCGGTCTCCCTTGTCCACAAAACTACACTCGCCTTGCAATTTTCTTCTCGATTTCATCCACAAATCTGGAACTGCCAACTGTCCCCTTTTATTGATAGCGCAATCCAGGAAGTAGGCATCATATGCATACATGTTGGCTTGTTTGGACGAAAAAATCAGCCGGAGCGTAGCGATCGGCTTGAACGAATGGTTGGCCGTTTTTTTATTTCCTCGCTTCGATCAAAAACCCATTAACAAATTTGTGGAGAATACTTGATACATAAGTCTGATAGGGTAGGCCTTCATTAACTGCTCTTTTCTGAAGCTCAAGGAGATCTCTTTCAGAGATCCGAATATTCAGCCTCTTGTCCTTCCGCAAAGTATTACGGGCATAGGCAATTAACTCTTTTTTTCTTTTCGCGAGGTTTGCAACGGGCACCCACTCGTCTTTCTCGAAGCTATCGAGAACTTCCTTTTCTTCTTTCGTTAATTTTGTCTTCATGATTTTCCCCTAAAGGGATTTTTTGCCTATTGACAAAGGTGCGGTTCATATGAGTTAGCAGCTTTACCAATACTCTGGTGAACTTAATGACATGGCACATCGAACCGTACCTTGCGTTTTTGTAAGGATGCTTTCTACAAGCTCCTGAGCCATCCAAGCTTCTTCAGGGTATTTCAATTTATGGGGTGGCTTAAGATTGTGGCCTGCCTTGAAGCCAGTGCGCATGTAATAATTTGGATCACCATATACAAGGACTATCTCAGCGCCACGCTCTTTTAGAGTTTCAAGCCCTTTATTAATTAGCAGTGTTCCTATTCCTTTTCTTTGCGCAAACCTTGTAACTGCTAAGGGAGCCAGAATATAAGATGAAACTCCCTCAACACCTTCAATGTTTACTGAACTAAAAATAACGTTGCCAATAATTTCGTTATCCTGTTCGGCTACAAGAGAAAGAATTGGCAATGCTGTTTTGTCCTCTAAAAGATCAATAGCAAGTTGAGAGACAGTTTCTCCCTCGGATTGATCAAACGCATTTTGGTGAACCTTTCTGATAGACTTTTTGTCGTTTTCTACGGATTCTCTTATTTTCACTGATTTTCCTATAGGCTGCTAACGGTTGAACTGTGCGGCGCGGCTTTTTGCGTCCGCACCAGTGATTGGTTAGCCACCAAGCAGTGCCTCGAGGTTGATTGGGAGTTTGGCTTGTACGAACTCTTGGGCAATCTTGGATTTCCAAACACCCGCTGAATCCATCTCAATGTAAAGGACACCCTGGTAGTCGGAGGGCAACTCAACCCCTCCCTTGTATAGGGCACAAACACTGAGGCGACTCAGTCTTCCCATAAAGTACCCAAGTTCCATGATCACGTTCTGTCTTGCCCGAGGTTTGAGGTTCGATGCATCAGAGGCGACAGATCCAACATCATCTGGCGTAAGCAAGACAACCGCGAAAGCTATATCGTCTGAGTAGCTTTCAAACTTTTCAATGATTGTGCGACCAGCGTTGGCTTGCTCATGAAGAATGACGGGTTGAAGACCGAGCCTTTCTATGAATCGTGCAGCTGTTTCCTTTGCTTCGTTGTCATGTCCGTGGACAATAAACACCTTTCGGGGGTCGTGTTTTTTTGAGGGTGGTGAGATTGCAGATTTTTTTGAAGTTAACTCTGCTTCCGCCTGCGAACCTGCATTTGCTTCAGCCTTGGCTAATAGTCCTTGTAAGTATCCCAAGCGCAAAGCGTGCGTATTCCAGAAATCCGTTGAGTTCAGGCTTACAAAGCTGTTGCGCTCGTCGGCTGCATCGGTTGCTTCAAGAAATGCTCTTACTTTTAACGCCCATCGTTCACCCCAAGTATCGTTTTCAACCCCATCGCCTTCATCAACAAGCTTGGATAGGCGCTCGACGATCGTATTGCTCATTTGTGACCCCTTTGTGTTGTATGGAGGCTAACAAATTATTGTACTGACCGGCATAACTCCAAAATAAAAAACCTTGACACGCTTTCCTTTGTGTATTGACAGTGTCTCCTAACAGGATATCACTCAATATTGAATTGTACGCTGTTAGCAGGATAACTCAAAATGCTGAAGGTACCCGAAAGCGTAGTCGCAAGTTTCGGCTCTTTCCTTACCGATAGGAATATACCCGCCACATCCCACGATTATTATAAAAAATGGTTTAGATATTATTTGGATTATTGCCATAAATATCGATTCTATTACCTGAATTCGGACAGTCTTCCTAATTTCCTGAATAAACTGAAAGAAAAAACAGACCGGAATACAACAAAAACAAGCTCATGAATCGGTACATCTTTTTTATGAACTGGCAGGCCACCGGCCTGACATTAAAGAGGTTTTAGATTTAATAAGCCAACAGAGCGATGGGATCAGGAATAATCTAAAACCTGAGATTTACGCTGATGGTTCTTCTCTGAAAGAGAATTTGCGCAACTATACCAAAATACCGGCAATTAACAAAGGAGAAATTAATTGTAAATGGCAGAAAATCTACGATGAATTGAAGGATGAGATAAAGGTCAGGCACTACTCGCCCAAGACGTTTAAATCCTACGCTATATGGACACGGAAATTCCAGCGCTTTACTAAAAGCAAAAATCCTGAAGCATTATCTCCTTCAGACGTAAAGGATTTTTTGACCTTTTTAGCGGTCAAACAGAAAGTCTCTGCTTCGTCTCAGAATCAGGCATTTAACGCGATTTTGTTCTTTTTTCGAAATATCCTGAAAAAGGACTTTGGAAAAATCGACGGTGTTGTCCGTGCCAAAAGAAAACCATATATCCCAGTTGTTTTATCCCGGGAAGAAATTGACAATATCATCAATAAGTTACCATATCCTTATAGCCTTATGGCAAAGCTGCTCTATGGTTGCGGCCTCCGTTTATTTGAGTGCCTGAATCTTCGGGTCAGTAATTTCAATTTTGATGCAGGCGTTTTAACTGTCCATGACGGGAAAGGAAAAAAAGACAGAACCGTGCCTTTACCTGAAACGCTGCGTCCGGAATTACAAGCCCATCTTGAACGGATAAAAAAGTTGCACCAAAAAGATCTGAAAGATGGATATTCCGGTGTTTTTATGATGAACCAGTTGGAAAAAAAATATAAAAATGCAGGTAAAGAACTTGTCTGGCAGTGGTTTTTCCCTGCGAAGGCATTGACCTACATTTCAGATACAGACGAATTCAGGCGGTACCATCATCACGAGACACATGTTCAAAGAGCAATTAAAAAGGCGGTCACGAAAGCCCAACTCACTAAAAGAGCTTCCGCCCATACCCTTCGCCATAGTTTTGCGACGCACCTTCTTCAGGCAAATTATGATATCCGCACCATTCAGGAGTTGCTTGGTCACAGCGATGTGCGGACGACAATGATCTATACTCACTGTGTGCCGAGCCGGACGGTTAAGGAGGCCAAAAGCCCGCTTGACTTTTGACGGATATTAAGGAGCATATTAAAGGGACACCAATATTAAAGGGACACTATTAAAGGGACACCATACTAAATTATCGCTGAACAAAAACTATATTTCTACCGTAAGTCGTCGATTCTTTAATATATTACAAAGCGTTTATTTGGTAGGTGAAGTCGATAATACATTTCTTCGTTGAACCACGGTCAGATAGCCGATAGATACCTTGATAAATGCTGTCAACTCCAAAAGTACAGCTTGCCAGCGCGTAAACTGTGCCGGACTGAAAACGGATAGCGAAACCCTGATGACGGGCATTCGAACGGATGTGTTAAAAGTATCGTTGTGTGTCGAGTCAATAACGGCGCTTCTGCAATTCCTTATTGACTTCACCTGCAATATTAAGTAGAAATAATTGAAAAAGTCTTGTTCGGAAGCAAGGAGACGGCTCGATGATACGATCTGCACTGCTGGTAACACTGGGAATTATCATTACCGCCTTTATGTCCGGTATGGTTGTCATTTTGTTCCCCCTCTTAAAATACGGCGCGAACAGCGCTCACAGGATTGCAAAAATCTGGGCGAGGATGCTTCTCTTTATATGCGGCATAAAGGCCGATTTAATCGGGAGTGAGAATATCCCTGCCGGAGGTCCCTATGTATTTATGGCAAACCACCAGAGCGATTTTGATGTTCTCCTTGCCCTTGTTTACATTCCCGGGCAGTTCCGCTGGATTGTGAAGAAAGAACTCTTTGTTTTCCCCATCTTCGGGGAAGCGATGAGAAGGGCGGAATACATTGAGATTGACAGACAAAATCGGGAAAAGGCTCTGAAGAGCCTCGATGAAGCGGCCCTGCAGGTGAAAAAGGGTAAATCTCTCATGACCTTTCCCGAAGGGACGAGGAGCCGGGACGGAAAGATCAGGCCCTTTAAAAAAGGGTTGTTTTATCTGGCAATACAGTCGGGAGTTCCGATTATCCCCTTTTCCATAGTGGGGAGCAGGGAAATTATGCCGAGGAGATCACTAAAGGTTAGTCCTAGAAAAGTGACTATCGTCATAGATAAACCGATAGATGTAAGAAACTATACCCTTGACAATAGAGACGATCTCGTAAAAGAGGTGCGCGATGTCATAGTGGAGAACTTCTATAAATATAAAGAGGATGATCAGGATACGAGAGAGGAATAATTATTGGGTTTCCAGGAAGGCATATTGCTTGGAATAGTCCAGGGATTGACGGAATTTCTGCCGGTCAGCAGCTCCGGTCATCTGGTTCTCGTTCAGAGCTTTATCGAGGGGTTTCAGCAGCCGGGTGTCCTATTCGATGTGATGCTCCATTTCGGGACGCTCCTCGCCATAGTATTCTTTCTCAGAAGAGACATATATGATATACTGAGGGCCCTTCTTCCGCGGAAATGGTATCAAAAGAGGGGATACGAGTACGACGAGAGTTTCATACATACAAGGAGAAAAATAGCTCTTTTTATAATCGTGGGGACAGTCTGCACCGGTGCTGTCGGTTTTATGTTCAAAGATCATATACACGGATTTTTTGAGCGGGTGGAGGTCGTGGCGCTGATGCTTCTCGTGACGGGGGGGCTCCTTTTTTTGTCCGACAGGGTAAAAAATACGCCGAGGGGCGAGAAGGATCTGAATATCTATGACGGCATAATCATCGGGATTGTGCAGGCGGCGGCGCTGATGCCCGGATTATCAAGATCCGGTTCTACCATTGCCTTTGGTATTTTCAGAAAATTGGACGGCGAGACGGCGGCGAGATTTTCATTTCTCCTGTCCGTGCCGGCTGTTATGGGTGCCACTGTTCTTGAACTGGGATATATTTCCGAGGTTTCCCCCGGTGACATGGCGATTTATGTGGCGGGGACGATTGCCGCGATGATAACCGGCTTTCTAACCCTTAAGCTTTTGTTTTTTATTATTAAGAAGAGAAGGTTGAGTATATTTGCCCTCTACTGCTGGTTTTTGGGAATCACAATACTGATCATTAAATTTGTTTTATGAAAAGAATGAAGGAAGACAGAAAAGAAAACAGGAGATCCAGGGAAATAACGGGTTTTATTTTGCTCGCGCTGTCCCTTTTTCTCCTTTTATGCCTTATTTCCTATAGCCCTTCCGATCCATCCCTTACCCACTTTGTGGCGGACAAAGCGCACACAAAAAATATGGGCGGCTTCGTTGGTTCTTATATCTCTGCCGGTCTGCTGGGGTTCTTCGGTCTCAGCGCGTATCTCTTTCCCATTCTGTTCATTGTATTCTCCTTTAAATTATTCCTCAGTCGTGCCTTCAAGTTCAACGCCGTCACCACCCTCGGTTTTACAGGCATCGTATTTTCGCTGTCGGCAATCCTTGCGGCGAGATTTGATACCATCTCATTTTTTGGTTATGCCTTGAAGCCGGGAGGGGTGCTGGGGATATTTTCGAAACTGTTTTTGCATACTTATCTGAATCAGATAGGCACCCATATTCTTCTCGTCGTTATTCTCCTGGTATCACTGATAATCACCTTCGATATATCCTTTGTATCTCTCGCAAAAAGTGTAATGAGGATTGTGAAGAGCATCCTTGGCGGTCTTAAATCTTTCGTGTTGATAAGGGCCGAAAGATTGAAGAGGAAAAAGAAGATAACAAGGCATCAAAAGGTGAGGATAGCACAGGAAGCCCCACGAATTGATGATAAGCAGGCAGCAAAGGAGGCAACCCGGGTCAAAAAGCAGGAGCAGGTGGCCTTTGAGTTTGCGCAGAGGGGGGATACCTTTACACTTCCCCCCTTGACATTGCTCGACAGGGTTGAAAAGAAAGACGTACGGATGAAGAAGGAGAGCCTTGTCATGAACGCGAGGCTCCTCGAGAAGAAACTGGCGGATTTTGGCGTAGAGGGCAAGGTGGTGGAGGTAAGACCGGGGCCCGTCATTACCATGTATGAACTCGAGCCCGCGCCAGGCGTGAAGATAAATAGAATAACAAATCTTGCCGATGATCTGGCCCTTGCGTTGAAGGCCCAGGGTGTACGGATCGTGGCGCCCATACCGGGGAAATCGGTAATCGGCATAGAGATCCCCAATCAAATGAGAGAGCCGGTTCACCTGAAGGATGTTCTGGATAATATAGAATTTCTGGAATCAAAGCATCGATTGGCTATAGGCCTTGGAAAAGACATTGTGGGGGACCCCGTGGTGGCAGACCTTGCCAAGATGCCGCATCTCCTCATCGCCGGAACTACCGGTTCCGGTAAAAGTGTCTCCCTTAATGCAATGATCTGCAGCATACTTTTCAAGGCGATGCCCGATGATGTCAAGTTTCTTATGATAGACCCAAAGAGGTTGGAACTCTCGGCATATGAGGGCATACCTCATCTCCTCCATCCCGTGGTGGTTAATCCCAAGAAGGCCTCCCATACGCTCAAATGGGCAGTCGATGAAATGGAGAGGAGATACAAGGTAATAAGTGAACTGGGCGTCAAGAGTATCGAAAGATATAATAGATTGCTGGAAAAAAGGGAAAAGACAAAAGAAGGGGAAGGGGGTAAAGTTTCTTCACTGGAGACCTCCGGGGAGACTGCCACGGTCCATGAGAAACTTCCCTATATCATCATTGTTATTGATGAACTGGCCGATCTCATGATGGTTGCCCAGAGGAATGTGGAGGAATCACTGGCACGCCTCGCCCAGATGGCGCGGGCCGCGGGAATCCATCTGATCCTGGCCACGCAGAGGCCCTCGGTGGACGTTATTACCGGAATAATAAAGGCCAACTTTCCTATTCGTATATCCTTCCAGGTGTCATCAAAGGTGGACTCCCGCACCATACTGGATCATCTGGGTGCTGAAAAACTTCTCGGCAGCGGAGATATGCTCTTTATGCCGACGGGAACATCGAAGCTTATGAGAATCCACGGGGCCTTCGTGTCTGACAAGGAAATCGAGAGCATTACCGGTTTTATAAGGAAACAAGGTACTCCCAGCTATGACGAATCCATATCCCAGTACAGCGTCGAGGCGAGAGAGGGCAAATCGGAGGGAGAGTATGATGAAAAATATGATGCGGCCGTAGAACTGGTTACCGATCTGGGGCAGGCTTCAATATCCCTGGTGCAGCGTTACCTGAAGGTAGGTTACAACAGGGCTGCCCGGATAATCGAGAGAATGGAGGTGGAAGGGGTAGTCGGCCCTTCCGACGGAGTAAAACCGAGAAAGGTGTTGGCAAATAAATTGCCTGAATAATGTGAGAAAAGAAAAGGTACATGTAGTAAGCCTGGGATGTCCGAAAAATCTTGTAGATTCTGAAGTAATAACGGCCACCTTGATCAAAGACGGTCTTGAGATTACTCCCCACCCGGAAGAAGCAGATATCATTATTATCAATACCTGCGCATTTATCCTTCCCGCGAAAGAGGAATCCATCGATGAGATCTTTCGCATGGCCCAGATGAAGAAGAATGGCAGGTGCGGGCGACTGATAGTTGCAGGCTGTCTGCCCCAGAGGTACGGTTCGGCCTTGGCGAGGGAGATCCCAGAGGTCGATCTTTTCATAGGGACCGGTGAGATTCCCCGTGTGGCAGAGCTTGTCAGAGGTCTTGAAAAAGGGGATTCCCACGAGGACCGGGTTTGCATCGGCGATCCAACATTCCTCATGCGCTCATACCATCCCCGTGTGATATCCACACCCGCCCACATGTCCTATCTGAAGGTTTCCGAGGGGTGTTCAAACAGGTGTTCCTATTGTGTCATCCCCGCTATCAGGGGGAGATTCAGAAGCCGGGAAACAGATGATGTCATCGCGGAGGCCGAAAGCCTTGCCGGGAGAGGTGTGAAAGAGGTGATCATTACGGCTCAGGATACTACGTCTTATGGCAGGGACCTGAAAAGCGGCGTTACGCTGGCGACTCTCTTGAAAGGGATCGTTTCCATAGAGGGAATAAAATGGATACGGCTCCTCTACACGTATCCCATGAATATTACCGGCGAACTCCTGGAAATAGTCGCGAAAGAAGAAAAGATCTGCAATTATCTGGATATTCCCGTACAGCACATAGACGATGAGATCCTCACAGCGATGAAGCGAAGGGGCGACGGCTCACGCATCAGAGAGACGCTGGCGAGAACGAGAAAGATTGTCCCCGGTGTGGCGATACGGACATCACTGATTGTGGGATTCCCCGGAGAGACCCCCAAAAGGTTCAAGAATCTTCTGGAATTCGTGCAGGAAACACGCTTCGATCATCTAGGCGTATTCAAGTATTCACAGGAGGAGGGGACGGAGGCGGCACAACTTCCCCGGCAGGTTTCGGAAGGGGTGAAGGAGTCGAGGAGAAATACAATCATGGAAGAACAGTCGCTTGTCTCCTATGAAATAAATCAAACCCTGATAGGTTCCGAAGAGGAGATACTGATAGAGGGGGAATCTGAAATATCCGAGTATGATTATGTCGGGAGAGCGCAAAGACAGGCCCCCGATATTGACGGCGTAACCTATGTGAAATCGAGGGGAAGATCGCCGGGGGATATCATCACTTGCAGGATAACCGGGTGCGAAGAGTATGATCTCTATGCAGAGGAGCTGTAGTTAAGATTTAAGGTTCTTCTCAAATCTTTCGATGTCTGCTGTGTCTTTTTTGGTGACCCTTCACAGTTATCGGTTTACAGTTCACAGTTAATTCTTTCGCTTACTTTTTTTTAACCGTGAACCGATAGCTGTAAATCGTGAACGGTTTTAGCATTTCACTTGAATCCTTGAACCCTCGACTCCTTGTACCCTCTAATCGTGATAAGAACCAGATTTAAGATGACCGAGAAACCTTTCCTCCCGGCAGAAAGTATATAAGGCCTGTCGTCATGACAGGCACGAAAGCAATAACGGTAAGAACCGACCGTATTGAGAATATATCGGCCAGTCCTCCCACGAGGGGACTCAAAATCCCTCCAAGGCCGAAGGCGAATCCCATCATAATGCTCGATACCATCGATCTCCCTTTGGGAGCCAGTTCCTGAGCGAGCGCCACTCCCAGTGGAAGTGTGGCCATAATGGAAAATCCCGCCAGAAAGATGGCCGGATAGACCCATTGCCCGGGGGCAAAGAGGAGGATGAGAAAGGCGGGCGTCGACAGGATATAGGAGGTGTAAAAAATCTTCTTATATCCCGTTTTGTAGGAGACATACCCCGACAGTAATCCGCTCATCGTTCCCGCTATCGTGAAAAGAGAAACCAGAAGACCGATTGACATCAATGAAAACCCTTCCCCGGCATAGAGGACGGGCAAAAATGTCCTGAAGGCGTGGGCGGAAAAGGCCCGCAGTACCATGATGAGCCATATAATGGCAATCAACTTCCAGACACCCCCGAAGGCCTCTTGCAACGATCCGATGAAGGTGCTGTTCTTCAGTCTTTCTCCTTCAGGGAGCGGGACGATCCTGAAGAGAAGAGCCATCAGTATGAGCCCCGGAATCAGTGTAATGGGTGTCATATGAAGCCCATAGGTGACGACAAGCCAGGTGATAAATAGAGGACCCAGACCAAAACCCAGTGTTCCTCCCATATTGAATATGGAGAGAGAAAATCCCAATCTCTTTCCCGCGTATGTGTGAACCATCCCGGCAACGGCTGGATGAAACATGGCTGACCCACTCGATGCCAGGGCAATGAAGCAGAGTAAAATCGCGTAGGACGGCGCCACGCCGACAAGCGATACAAAGACCATCGCCAGTATCGGCCCGCCAAGGCTGAAAAAGCGTGTCTGGTGGTGATCTGCCAGGTATCCGACGGTAGGTTGAACAATGAATGCGAGAAAACGCCCGAGCCCGCTGATCAGGCCGATTTGCAGCATGGAGAGTGAAAACTTTGTGGCGAATGCGGGAAGCAGAGGGGTGATAAAGGAGTTGAAAAAGTCACCAGTAAAATGGACCAGCGTCAGTGCCAGTATGATTTTTATGTTCATGTCTGTGGTATTTCTAGTTGTCATCTTTCCTTCATCGATACATGGTATATTCGCAGCAAGACATTTTCACTCCTTTGTAGAGGAGTTCATCTTTCTTCCAACCGTTTCATGCTGCTCTAAAACTTTTGGTTCTTTTCTAATAAAGGTGTTTATGCGGCAGTTCATGAACTTACACGTGAAAGAGGGAACCTTAGCTCCCATCTTGACTTCCAAGTAACTAGAATTTACAAAATCGCCATAACTTATTGATACTTCTTAATATATGCCAAGTAATACGCGAATTTAAATAATGCAAGTTACTTGCAATTATAATGTCCCGACTCGTCGGGGCATAGCGGAGCTT
>JAUVXT010000289.1 GCA_030603465.1 Deltaproteobacteria bacterium | reverse complement strand
CAATCAGCCGCAGTGCCTTGGAAACAGCGGAGCGACAACCAATGGCATGCCCTGGACAATGACACTCGCCTGCGGCACCTGGGGCAACAACAGCACATCGGACAATATAACGTGGAAAAACATGGTCAACTACACATGGGTTTCCAAGCCGATTCCCGATAATCCGTTCAATGAAGACAAACTTTTCGAGGCTCACTGGGATAAATACGGAAAATAATGCGCACAGGCAACAGGAGGCGTGAACCGGAACATATAATTTTCCGGTGATCGCTGCTATTTATGTTTTAGAAAAACAACTGTCTTTGCTGTTTTTACATCAGCGCATAATAAGGAGGCATACGTGAAAAAAGAAGAACTTATTGACAAGCTTTCAACTTTCTTTAGAAAAGCGATGGCAGACAAGGATGCTCAGATCATTCCTGAAGCTCCCCTGGTAGATCTGGGCCTTAATTCTTCCGGCCGGCTCGAATTGTTTATCATGATCGAAGATGAGTGGAGTCTGATGCTGGATGAAGATGATACCGATGAAGTGAAAACTTTTAACGACCTGGTGGCACTTGTAGAAAAGATGCTGTCTTGATCCGGGTATCCCCGGCATAACAAAAAAACCGGCACTTTTATTGCCGGTTTTTTTGTTGTTTATCACCAGGCAAACACTGATCATCCGATAGATTTCTGTCTTTTGACGCCACGTTAGCGTCTATTGTTTATGATCAGCCAAAGCAACTTCGAGAGTTTCAGAGTTTTCAATATGTCTCATCGGAACGCTGCGGCCGATTCTTCTCATAATCCCACGCAATACCTTTCCCGGTCCCAATTCAAGGATACTTTCAACACCACTTTGCAGTATCCTGTCCATTTCCTCGTGCCAGCGTACCGGATGGGTCATTTGTTTGATAAGGAGGCTCTTGACATCGTTCTTTGATGTATAAAAGTCTGCCGTGACGTTAGACACAACCGGAATATTCATATCACCCAATTCGATTGGATCGAGTACCGCTTCAAGTCGTTCGGCAGCCTTTTCCATAAGCGCGCTGTGAGAGGGAGTACTGACCGGCAGCAGCATCGTCTTCTTGGCTCCTTCCGTCACCGCTCTCTCCGCAGCCCTCTTAACTGCTTCCACATGCCCGGAAATAACAACCTGACCTGGACAATTATAATTAGCAGGTGCGACAACCTGGCCTTGTGCGCTTTCCTTACATATTTTTTCAACCGCTTCCTTGTCCATTCCAAGAATCGCTGCCATACAGCCGATCCCCACAGGCACCGCTTCCTGCATGAATGTTCCCCTCTTGCGCACTATCCGCATTGCATCGGCGAATTTCAACACGCCGGAGGCCACCAGCGCACTGAACTCACCTAAACTATGCCCCCCCACCAGTACAGGGACAATCCCGCTTTCCTGTTGCAGAACCCGTAGCGCCGCAACACTGACTGCCAAAATGGCAGGCTGTGTATTCATGGTTAGATCAAGATCATCCTTCGGTCCTTCAAAGCATAGCTTTGACAGCTTCTCGCTCAAGGCATCGTCAGCCGTTTCAAAAACATCAGCCGCAACTTTGAAATTATCCTTGAGGTCCTTTCCCATACCAACATACTGAGACCCCTGACCGGGGAAGAGAAACGCATATTTCATCATGATTTTATCTCCTCAATTGAATATTCTTAATAGGATAGTGTTGCTGTAGAGGATTTTGTATATCGGCCAAAGCCGCGTGGGTGTCAATGTAAAAATCTGTTCATTCTAATCTACTACCAGCAACATATTAATTTTGTGTCAGTGATACGCTTTACTCTCTCTTTATAGTACCAGTCCAATCCTTTCCTTTTCCCCATGCGTTTTATTCGCGCAAAATAACTCCCGTAAAAACATCCCCTTCATGAACGAGGTAACGCCCTGAAAGTGACGGAAATGACGATATCCGAAAAGCGATATTTTTTGACAACTTGACTGCAAAAGAAATCCCGTCATCAGCCGGGATAATTTCAGCATCATAATATCTTATCTTTGCATCCACATGCGGGAAGAGACATTTGTAGATTGCTTCCTTGGCACTGAATATCAATGCGGACCATTTCTGAGTTTCATCCTCCGGCTTCCCTGATAACCAAGCCAACTCCGACCTTGTAAGAACCCTTTTTGCAATCTGGGTGGTGATCCGTTCAACCGTTTCGATGTCAAGTCCGATGCCCGCTATATCAGACTGCCACGCCACGGCTGATCCGCACCAGGTATCGTTGTGGGAAATAGTACCTGTGACTTTTGGAGGCCATGCGGTTGTGCCGTCTGGATTTCTGGTGAGCACGCACTCGGTTAGACCGAGACGTGCCAGGGCGCGCCGTGCGCAAACCCGCCCTGCACTGAACTCACGCCTCCTCTTTGCAACAGACCTTCGTACAATAGCCTGCTCCTCCGGATAAAGCATGTACAATTCATCTTGTATACGGCAGCATTCGCTAATGACACAGCGGGGAAACAATATTTGGATATCAGGACTTTCGCTAATGTTTTCACTGTTCATTTTTCCGGCAACTTTCGATTACAGCCTTTTTAGTCATATACCTCCGGTTAAACCGGAGGCTTGAAAAATGTGAACCGCTCAAAGCGGTTAAAAACCATTGGCCACCTCAAAGGTGGCGGGACCTTATCTCCACAAATCCAATTGATCTATTCTTCG
>JAUVXT010000208.1 GCA_030603465.1 Deltaproteobacteria bacterium | reverse complement strand
GTCTATTCCGGGAGGGGGTCGAAGCTCGTCGACGAAGACCTGTCCCACGGTGAAACAAGGCGGATGCTGGATCTCATAATGGACAGGACGAGGGATCTTTTCAATAAAGGCATGAAACCGGAAGTCCTTACCGTCGATAATCATGCCGACGGGCCTTATCTCTATCTCCGTCTTATGAGAGAAGATCCCGATCGTGCCGGGGAGGTCATGAGGCTCCTTGAAATGAACGAGGGGAACAATTCCGGGCGCGGCATAGGGTGCGTTAGCTGGGATGGGGAGGTTCACGCCGATCAGTTCTGGCGGAATCATTCATTCGGGAATGTTCTGACACGGCCCTTCAGTGAGATATGGCAGGATAAATCAAATGAATTGATGGCTAAATTGAAGGAAAAAAAGGTACATGTCACGGGAAAGTGCGCCCGGTGCCGGTGGCTGGATGTGTGCGGAGGCAATTTCAGGGCGCGGGCCGAGGCGGTAACAGGAGATATCTGGGCGCCCGATCCCGCATGCTATCTCACCGATGAGGAGATAAAAAAATAGGCCTTCCATGAGAGTGTGGAAGCGTATCAGGTACAATAAAAGGAGGAAGTCATGCAATATCCGGATTATCGCCCCAGGAGATTGAGAAAGAATGAAAATTTGAGAAGACTGATGAGGGAAACTCAACTTTCCGTCGATGATCTCGTCCATCCCTTATTTGTGACCTTTGGTAAAAAGGTGAAAAAGCCAATCGCTTCCATGCCGGACAATTTTCAGTTGTCCGTGGACTATCTGGCGGAAGAGGTAAAAAAGACGAAGGATCTGGGTATCCCGGCGGTACTCCTCTTCGGTATTCCTGAAAAAAAGGATGAAATGGCAACGGGTGTCTTTGCGAAGCAGGGGATCATTCAGAAAGCGATCCGGGAAATCAAGGACAAGGTGCCCGATATTCTGGTAATCACCGACGTATGTCTCTGTGAGTACACCAGCCACGGACATTGTGGCATGCTGGAGGGAAACACAGTGGACAACGATACGACGATAGAAGTCCTGGCCGATACGGCGCTCTCCCATGCAGAGGCGGGAGCGGATATGGTCGCTCCATCTGCCATGATGGACGGTCAGATATACGCGATACGGGAAGCTCTCGATGAAAAGGGATTTGAGGATATTCCAATTATGGCATATTCCGCCAAATATGCATCCGCCTTTTACGGGCCATTCCGGGATGCCGCCGAGAGCGCGCCGCAATTCGGAGACAGAAAGACCTATCAGATGGACCCTGCCAACGCCGACGAGGCCATGCGGGAAGTCACCCTCGATGTTGAAGAGGGCGCGGATATTATCATGGTAAAACCGGCCCTTCCCTATCTTGATATTATACGGAGAACGCGTGAGGAGTTTGACCTTCCCGTTGCCGCCTACAGCGTGAGCGGCGAGTTTTCCATGATAAAGGCGGCGGCAAATATGGGCTGGCTCGATGAAGAGCAGGCCATGATGGAGGCCACGATTTCGATCAAGAGGGCCGGGGCGGACATCATTATTACCTATTTTGCCCGCGACATTGCGAAGATAATAGGGTGAGGATATTATATTGACAGACAAAAAGCGCAACTCAATGATTCTGCCGCACACACTGCGCATGGTTGCCTGGGAGATTACGAGGCGCTGTAACCTTGCATGCCTTCACTGCCGCGCCTCTGCCGAAAACGGCCCCTACGAGGGAGAGTTTTCGACAGAACAATGCCGGGGACTCCTCGATGATATCGCGCGATTCAGCAAACCGGTGGTGATACTTACGGGGGGCGAGCCCTATCTCCGCGAGGATATCTTCGATATAGCCCGATATGGCGATGAAAAAGGCCTGCGCATGGTGCTGGCCACGAATGGCACGCTTGTAACCGATGAGATTGCCAGAGAGACCCGTAAGGCGGGAATAAAGAGGATCAGCATCAGCCTTGACGGCGCCGATGCAGAAAGCCACGATAATTTCAGGAGAGTGCCCGGCGCCTTTGAAGGCGCCCTTTCAGGGATAGAGGCATTCAAGAGGGCGGGTGTGGAATTTCAGATCAACACCACCATAACACGCATCAATTTGGATCAGATAGAGGAGATTTATGAACTTACGAAAAGTCTGGGCGCCGTCGGCCACCACATTTTTCTCCTCGTTCCCACCGGTCGGGGAAAGGAACTTGCCGATCAGGAGATCGCGCCCATCGATTATGAGAAAACACTGAACTGGTTTTACGAGGAGAGTCTCTCATGTCCCATCCAGCTCAAGGCCACCTGTGCCCCCCATTATTACAGGATATATAATCAGCGAGGCAAGGAGCGCAAGACCACAGGGAAGCAGGAAAAGGGACCACTTCATTCGATGACGAGGGGGTGCATGGGAGGGAGTTCTTTCTGCTTCATATCCCACACGGGGCAGGTGCAACCCTGCGGTTTTCTGGAAATAGATTGCGGTCAGCTTACAGAAATGGGGATCGAAGAGATATGGGAGAATTCAGCTGTGTTCACAGATCTCAGAGATCTCGGGAAATACAAAGGAAAATGCGGACGATGTCCCTTCATAAGGGTTTGCGGCGGGTGCCGTGCACGTGCCTATGAAATAACCGGTGACTACCTTGCGGGAGAGCCCTTTTGCGTCTATGAACCGCCCGAGGAAAATACTTAATGCTTAATGATGAGTTAACTGCTTTTCTGCCGCTGGTTGCCGCCGGTTCAATCTTGCTTGCCGCTGGTTCCTCAACATCCCTTGCCGCTGGTTCAATCTTGCTCTGCTGCTGGTTCAATCTTGCAGATTGAACCTCAACATTAGACAAAGGGCCTATAACTATGGACAAGACGGACAGGAAGATACTGAATATCATACAGACCGAGTTCCCTGTTGAGGAGGAACCCTTCAAATTCCTGGGTGAGGCCATCGGAATCAGCGAGGATGAGGCCCTGGATCGAGTAAAAAAACTCAAGGAAGAGGGGATTATACGCAGGATAGGGGCAGTGTTCGATACGGGAAAAATGGGATTTGCAAGCACCCTTTGCGCCGCCAGAGTGTCCGAGGAAAAGGTGGAGGAATTTGTCGGTATCGTCAATTCCTACAGTGGTGTTACACATAACTACCGGAGGTCTCACGAGTACAATATATGGTTCACCTTCATCGCGCCGTCGGAAGAGGAGATCGAAAGGTCGCTCGATGAAATCCGCGAAAAGACAGGGGTAGACGATATCCTCAACATGCCTGTCAGGCGCAAGTTCAAGATAGATGCCAGCTTTGATCTTTAGTAAGTTCGAAATTATTTTCTGCGTTTATTGGCAGGAAATAATTTTGTTAACGCACTTGTCCCCATTATGGGGGCTAAGCGTTTTTAAGTGAGATTTCCGACGCGGGCGAATTCAAAGAGAATATCTATCTTGAACTTGAGAGGACTTTCGTGGTACTTTTTATCGAAGCTATGTTCATGTCATTAAAATAGCATAAGCTCTCTATACCAACCACATACTTAATCAATAAAGGGAGGAAAGAGTTATGAGAAAGTTTCCAGTAATTTTTGCCGTCATCGTTCTTATGTCTTTTCTGCTGGCGGGTTGTCAAACGGCACAAACAGTGCAGGAGTCGGTCACGACAACAACCAAGAAAATGACCTCTAAGGTAAAGATCTTCCTCTATGATATTGACGAAAAACTATATGGACAGGTGCCTGAGGAGAACAGGACGGGTATAGGGGAGGCTGAAAAGGCACTCATGGAGGAGAACGAAAAGCTCAAACTTGCCGAGCTGAAAGTGAAAAAGGCAGCGCTCTGGGAGGACTACTATTCCTATGAAATGGCTATCGCCAAAAAGAATCGCGACATAGCTCAGGCCGAACTGAACCGACTTAAATGGGAGGCTATCGAAAGATCGGAACTCGGGAAAAAGAATGAAAACCTGGAAAATGTTGCCAATCTGAAGGAGAAGAAGGTGGAACTGGGAAACGATATAAAGGGACTCCAGGGCGATATGAGAGCGATTAAATCAAAGATAGATTCGATAGAGCGGGAAATTGATTTCCTGGAAAAGAGAATAGGGGAAAAGTGAGTAAATAATGGGGCGTCACATTTTAGATGCTAAGCGTTCGATCAAAGGTTTTTTGATCCAAATGCTGAACTGAACAGCGAGCGTATTCCCAATTAAATATTTATGATGTGACCAACAGTACACCATAAGAAGGACATCATGGCTGTTGAGAAATTGCTGGAGAAGGCGCGCAGGTTTGAAATAGACACCTACAAGGTGCCGCGGGATTTCAGAATCAACCATGTATCCTTTACGGGGATGCCGGAGAAACATCCTCACGATGAGGAAAAGATAATCCTTATCGCCGATCCTTTCAGTAAAAACGTCTCCTATTATGAATTCTGTGTTGCCGATATAAAAGGCGTGGAGGAACTGCCGCATCTGGTGACAGTCGAGGGAAAATCGGTGAAAATGTGCCGGATATGGGTAAAAAAGGGGAGCATCTCGGTACGATCCACCCCTTTTGTCGTCGAAGATACGGCAGGAAAGTATTGATAACAATCCCGTACGATATCAGCAGATACCATTACTTTTGGAATTGAGGGAAATAGTAAGGATATGATTTCAATATTTTAATATTCCTTCCATCTCGATAAAATTCTTGACATTCCATGTGATAGGAGTATTGTTCACCTTAAAGTAAATTGTTATTATAGCTTACAATCAATATCAGGAGTCTTAATTCTTTACAGTCAAAAAAGAGGGAATTATGATCTGACT
>JAUVXT010000220.1 GCA_030603465.1 Deltaproteobacteria bacterium | reverse complement strand
CCAGGCGATCCCAAAACTCGCCCTTCGGGCTCAGACAGTTGGGATCGCTGTCCTTCCGCTTCGCCAGGATTTATTCGCAAAAACCATCTTAATGACCGTTCAAAGAAATTTATGTTTTAACAACTTTATTACGAAAGAACCCATTTTAACAGGCGCGCACTATCCTTTTACCACTTGTCGGAACGCTGCATTAGCCTTGGAAAGATTTATGAAAATTACATCTCTTGAATTTATAAAGAGCGCAACGAAACCTTCTCAATATCCGGAGGATCTCCTGCCGGAGGTTGCGTTCGTCGGCAGATCAAATGTGGGCAAGTCGTCTCTGATTAACACCCTGGTAAACAGAAAGCGTTTTGCAAAGACCAGTTCCACGCCGGGTCGCACCCGTCTTGTAAACTTTTTTCGTATAAATAACGTATTAGGCTTGGTGGATCTCCCCGGTTATGGTTATGCCAAAGTTCCCATTGCGGTAAGAAAGAGCTGGGGGCCTATCGTGGAGACATACCTGAAGGAACGGCAGCATTTGAGTCTCGTGGTTGTCATACTTGATGTGAGAAGGGAGCCCTCGAAGGATGATCTTATGCTCATCGACTGGCTTAATCATTATGATAAAAAGATGGTCTTGGTTTTGACGAAGTCTGATAAATTATCCAAAAATAAGATCGCTGTAAACCGCAGTATAATCAGGGATCGCCTGGAAGTAACGGATGAGGATTTAATAACCTTTTCAGCAAAGACCGGCAAAGGTAAGGAATCTGTATGGAGCGCCATCACGGATGTCCTGAACTGAACAGCGAGCGCATTCCCCGCAACTTGTTGCGAGGAGCTTCAATTTGGAGTTTTTTACTTTGCCGTCCAATCTTGACTTTTCACGAGTCCATTAAGCAAACAAGACCATGAAGCGCACGAAGATACCCTCCCGAAGGGAAAAGAAATAAAAACCCCCAATAATCCCTGTACCGTGGACCATCGCTCTGTCTCCTTTCATCCGTGTTATCGCGAACACCCTTTTAGAAGATATCGATGGCCTGGTGCAATGCCTCAAATTACGAACATTCTTTTACACTAACAATATTTCTGAGTAAATATTTCTTGACAAACGGGGTTAAGTCAAATAAGGGCTTTGTATATTATATAAAATATATTATCCGGTGAAGAATGCGAAAAAAGTTGTTTAAGACGAAAAGTCAGCTGGTGTACGATTATCTCAAGGAAAATTTCATGAGTGGTGATATAAAGTCCGGCGAAAAGATCGTTACCCGAGCTGTAGCCGAAGAATTAGGCGTCAGTGAAATTCCTGTAAGGGAAGCGATTAAGATGTTGGAATCACAGGGTTTCGTTGAGGTAACTCCCCATGTGGGCGCCAGGGTAGTACGTGTTAATCTAGGGGAATTAGAAGAATATTATATGATTCGCAGTGAACTGGAGGGGTTGGCAACGAGGCTGGCTTCGACACATATCAAGAACAGCGATTTTGTTAAGTTGGAGAAAATACAGGAGGAACATAAAAAAGCAATTCAATCAGAAAACCCAAAAAAAATTGCAGATTTGAATCAGCGATTTCACTTTACAATATATAAGTGCTCTCCTTATAAGCACTTATACGACATGATATCTAATCTATGGGCTAGCGCTAATATCAGCAGGATCAACAGCATATTTTTTCTATCACCAGGCAGAGGAGAAGAGACGCTAAAGGAACACGAACAAATAATAGAAGCGTTAAGAAGAGGCGATGGTGATCTGGCTTGTGAATTTGTTAGGAAACAAAAGAAGACAGCCTTTGAAATACTGTCAAAGGTTATATCTTCAGAATAGACGGGCAAGAAAAATAGAGAAAAGAGCACGTAGAACCGTGGTCTGTTGCGTTATAAGTGATATCTGGTAAATCGTGAGATCGAACCTGTTTTACTGCCGGTCACTCATATGCGTTAGATGGTGAAGTCATTACAGATAAGCCGGCTTAATCAATGAAAAAAGGGAGCGGGACAAATGAGTGAGGAAAAAAGGAAAGTTGAGCTGACTCGGAGGATTGCCAGATTTGTCGTTGAAACGGAAATGAAAGACATCCCCGGCGATGCCCTTGAAAATTCAAAGGTTGTCTTTCTGGACTGGCTGGGTTGTGCCATGATCGATGTGAATAATCCCCTGGTGATCAAGTTGATAAAATATGCGGATCTTGTGGGTGGGCACGAGCAAGCCACCCTTTTGAGACATGGCATCAAAAAGAATGTGACACAGGCGGCGATCATAAACGGAGCTGCCTCTCATGTGACCGATTATGACGATACGACAACCATCGACATAAGGCACGCCTCTGTCGGTCTCTTCTCTTCCATCCTGGCCCTTGCCGAGTGGAAAGGAAAGAGCGGCGCCGAATTTCTTGCAGCCTGTATTATCGGATATAAAGTTGCGGCGGTTATCGGAAATTGTGTGGGCATGGCGCAGTATAATGCGGGGTTGCATACGACATCCACAATGGGACATTTTGCCTCTGCCGCGGGATGTGCCCGCTTGCTGGGATTGAATGAGAAGCAGGCTGTCTATGCGCTGGGACTTGCGGGAACCCTGTCTGCCGGGCTCAAGGTCGTCTTTGGCACGATGACGAAGGCCTTTCACGCGGGGAACGCCGCCCAGGCCGGTCTCAGGGCCGCTTTACTGGCGAAAGATGATTACACCTGTGCAGAAGATCTTCTGGAAGGGACCGATGGCTATCTCCAGGTATTCAGGGGGCATATAGACCAACCGGCGCTGGACAGCCTGGGGAAGACATGGGATTTTGATAAATTGGCTCAGAAATATCATGCCTCATGTCACTTCACACACTCTGCCATTGAATCCGTTCTTTCTGTCGTTGATAGAGAGAAATTATCCCCCGCAGATATAAAATCGATCAAGGTTCATTCGACTCAACTAGCGCTGAACGCTGCGGGGAAGACCGACCCCCGAACAGCGCTGGAGGGTAAATTCAGCATTCCCTACTGCCTGGCAAACGCCATTTTGAGGGGGGATACGGGACTGAGGGCGTTTACCGATGAAAAGGTAAATGATCCCGGCGTGAAGGAATTCATGAAAAAGATATCGCTTTTCCTGGGCGACGATCTGAAACCAATGGAGGCACGGATCGAAGTGGAAACGGAAGAGGGAAAGGTTTTTAAAAAATCTTCCGATGTGTTCAGTGAGATTCCCGAACTTGAAGAAAAACGGCGCCGGATAAAAGTGAAATTTATGGATATATGTGAACCTGTTTTTGGGGAAGAAAAGGCCGGATCGTTAATGGATACGGTACTGTCTCTGGAAAAGGTGGGAGACATGAAAGAATTTATAGCTAAAATATAGATGGGAGTTAGGATAGTGAAAAAAAACAAGAATTTTGCCGGAATATTTCCTTATCTGGTCACACCGCTGGATGACAAGGGTCATTTGAAAGAGGACGTCCTCGCCGACCTGGTTGATCATCTCATTGGGAAGGGAGTGCATGGACTAACTCCGCTTGGCAGCACCGGAGAAGGTCCATATCTCGATTGGGAAACAAAAAAACGTACCGTGCAGGTAGTAGTAGAGGCGGCGGCAGGGCGTGTCCCCGTGATTGGGGGAGTCAATAATATGACAACTCATGGGGCTGTCCACGAAGCAGCCGAGACGGAAAAACTCGGTGTCGATGGAATCCGGGCCGTCCTTCCAAGCTACTATTCCGTGGATCACGATCAGATCGTTACCCACTTTCGTTCCGTTGCCCGGGCAGTTTCCTGTTCCGTCACGTTATACACAAATCCCCAATTCGCGAATTGGGACTTTACCGTTGACACACTGCGGCGGATCATTGAAGAGCCAAACGTGCACTATCTGAAGGACGCTTCGGGCAACATAGGCAAGCTCATGTCGATAGTAACCGTCCTGGGAGATCGACTGAAGATCTTTAGCGCCACCGCATTTGTTCCCCTCTTTGTCTTTATGATGGGAGGCGTCGGATGGATGGCGGGACCTGCGTGTCTGATTCCCGAGCAGAGCATTGCCCTCTATGAAATGGCTCGCAAGAAGGAATGGGAAGAGGCTCTGGAGTATCAAAAGAAACTGTGGCCCCTGAATGTGGCCTTTCAACGCTATTCACTTGCCGCATGTGTCAAGGCGGGATTGGAGATGCAGGGATTTTCTGTCGGGTCACCCCTTGCTCCCCAGAAACAATTGAGCCCCGAAGGGCGTAAAGATCTGCACCGGATTCTCAGAAATGCGGGAGCTATTTAATTAAAATGAAGGTTTCTGTAATCGTGGCTGAGTCGGGTGATCTTTGTCCATCTTTAGTGCCGGCCTCGATAGGGATGTTCCGCTGAGAGGCTATTCGGGAATATGCCTTCGTGTCATTTCTGCCAGAGTGAGAAGTCTAATACTTACGTGTTGAGTGCCACGACATCGATAACTAAAAAATGTGCCAGCACATCGTTAACAAAGTTCTTTGACAATAGAATAGTCACCCGTGTCATTCTGTGAACACCACATTAAATCGGAGGTGTTCATGAAAGATGGAATCAAGCAG
>JAUVXT010000280.1 GCA_030603465.1 Deltaproteobacteria bacterium | reverse complement strand
CCAGGCGATCCCAAAACTCGCCCTTCGGGCTCAGACAGTTGGGATCGCTGTCCTTCCGCTTCGCCAGGATTTATTCGCAAAAACCATCTTAATGACCGTTCAAAGAAATTTATGTTTTAACAACTTTATTACGAAAGAACCTTTAATAATCAGGCATATTCAGGAGCATGAAGTTTGATTCCCAGATACTCGAGAAGTGAAATGGCTTCAATCTGGAGCCAGGAAAATAGATTTGCAAAATGGCTGGAAATAGAGCTGTATGTCTGTGAGGCTCTGGTAAGGCGGGGAGAGATTCCTGAGAAATCCTTTAAAAATATTTCGGAGAAGGCGGGATTTGATGTTCAAAGGATAGAAGAGATTGAGAAAACCGTCAAACATGATGTGATCGCCTTTCTTACCTCTGTTTCGGAAAAGGTGGGCGAAGATGCAAGATACATACACATGGGACTGACTTCTTCTGATATTTTAGATACATCCTTTGCCGTGCTATTAAAAGAGGCCTCTGAAATGCTTATTGACGATCTGGATCGATTGCTGAGCGTTCTGAAGGAAAAGGCCTTCCAGTACAAAGATACCCTGATGATAGGAAGATCCCACGGAATACACGCGGAACCGGTCACCTTCGGCCTTAAAATGGCCATGTGGTATCAGGAAATGGTGAGAAATAGAGACAGGCTCTTGAGGGCAAGGGACTCCGTAAGTTTCGGGAAAATATCCGGAGCGGTGGGGACATTTTCCTTTATCGACCCTGCCGTGGAGGAGTTTGTGTGTGACAAGTTGGGATTAAGGCCCGCCCCTGTTTCAACGCAGATTATACAGAGGGACAGGCACGCGGAGTTCTTCACCACGCTGGCCATTATCGCATCTTCAATTGAAAAATTTGCCACAGAGATACGGCACCTTCAGAGGACTGAAGTTAGAGAAGCCGAAGAATATTTCTCGGCGGGACAGAAGGGTTCTTCCGCCATGCCGCATAAGAGAAACCCCATACTGTCGGAGAATCTGTCCGGATTGGCCAGACTTATGAGATCCTATGCGCTGGCATCTATGGAAAACATGCCCCTCTGGCATGAAAGGGATATAAGTCATTCATCGGTGGAGCGGGTAATCGCGCCGGATGCCACGATACTCCTCGATTTCATGATGTACAGATTCACAAATATGATGAAAAATATTGTTGTCTATCCTGAAAGGATGATTTCAAATCTTAATAAAACCAGAGGCATTATCTTTTCACAGATGGTATTATTGAAACTTGTAGAAAAGGGGATTTCCAGAGAAGAAGCCTACGCCTCTGTCCAGAAGAATGCAATGAAATCATGGGAGAAGGAAATTGAATTTAAGAAGTTGATCCTTGAAGACAGTGGAATCATGACATATCTTAACGTGGAAGATGTCGAGGGTATCTTTAAGAACAGCAATTTTTTAAAACACGTAGACTACATCTTTACAAGGGTATTTGGAGGATCAGATGAATAGGCTTGTATGGTGCATTATTTTGATTCTATCGATGAGTTTGCCGGGTTGTAGTCATATGGGGGAATATGTCAATATTTCGAAGAATGGGACGGTTTCTAATGAATACCTCGATGTGTTCAACAGTTGGACAAGAGAAAAGACACTATATTCTCAATTTGAGACAAGGGCTTATATCTCAACGACAAAGAAGAGCAGGGAATTCAACAAAGCCTATCTTTCAGAATATTCGAGGATATATCTTGTAAGGGATCAGGAAAAGGAGAAAAAGCGAAAATTATTAGCCGATCAATCCGCGCAATTTACGGAATTTATGTTCTATGCCTATACTCCCGAGAAAGAATCGAACGATTTTTCAAAAGAAAATTCTATCTGGAAGATATTCCTCATAAAGCAAAAGGGAGAACGCTTAGAGCCTGTCGATATAAGAAAAATCAGAGAAGTTACGCCTGTCATCAGGGAATTATTTCCCTATGTTAATCCCTATTATGGAAGTTTTTATAGTATCAAGTTTCCTCGAGAGGGGAGGCAGTCCGACGCATCGGATCAGTGCAAGCTTATCTTTGCCAGTATATTGGGAAGAGTGGAGCTTGAATGGAAATAGGATCGTTAGCTGTCGGGACTTGCTGGCAAGGGCTCGGTTTTGCCATTGAGGATGCATCCCTTTTCTATGATTAGTTTGCCGCATTTTATTAAGGCGTTTACGTTGGCGGTATCCAGAAGTGTGAGCGTGTCGGTAGCTGTTATTTCTCCCTCAAAAGACCCCGCTATGGTGAGTGTATTCACTCTTACTATTCCGTTTATATGGCTCTCTTTTTCCGTGGCGACAATTTCCGCATTCAGGTTGCCATTTATGGAGCCCGCCAGAATCAGGTATCCCTTGAAGTCAAAATCGCCCTTGAGATAGCAATCTTTATTTATAATGGAAACGTTTTTACTGTTTTTTCGCACCTGTTTTCTCCCTGCTTGTTAGTCCGAACATTTAACCCCATCAGGCGGAATAAGAGATAAAGCGCCGGCAATCAATCCCTATTCTTAAACGCTAACCTGTTCTCATTTATTTGTAATGGTATGGTGCCTATTGTAATCTTTTTCCTCTTAAGGGTAATTTTATATGATTTGTTAACTTTGTTTGAAAGGGGAATGATTTTACTTGTTACAACCGGAGTTCCTATTGTGAGCGGGATATTTGTTCCCGGACCGCTCAAAAATATCTTCGTATTGAAATTGTCCGGGATATTGGTCTTCACATCGATTAATCTTATCGTATCGCTATAGTTAATCACGATGGTATCTTCCCTTGAGTAACATATCTTGTCTCTTCTGTTCAGTTGAACGACGACATATTCAAAACTGGGTTCACGTATGTCTATAAAGAGCCTGCCGATAATTTTGTTCCCCTCTTCGGTTACGACCACCTGATATATGCGCCCTTTTTTATAAAGGGAATATCGTTTCCACAGGTCCATGCCGGTATGAATAACATAG
>JAUVXT010000069.1 GCA_030603465.1 Deltaproteobacteria bacterium | reverse complement strand
ACTGTGAACCCTGAAACCTGAAACCCGGACCTAACTGATGTCCAATTGTTTTGCAATCCCTCGTGATGTAAAGATGTCCAGTCATTTTGATAATGACGAGGTCTGAACTTTACATGTTTTGCAGATATATGCGCCAGCCGGCGAATATAGAACCGGGAATCATGTCAAGGGCTCCCGACGCCTCCGCAACCGGGGTAAATCCACAGTCCCTGCAGTTTATTTTCCCCCGTCTTTTCACATAGCATCCGCTTGTTATCACACCGTCGGGATCTACGTTAGCGAGGATGTCATCGTAACAGATCCAGTCATTTTCTATCATCGCCTTCAGGCGGTTTTTCGAATTCAAGATGGGATATCCCGATCTCTTGAGACTGATCGCCTTTTCAAGGGCAAGCCTTCTCTCCTCCGGGGAGAGGGCCAGATGTTCCTCGCCCTGCCCGTAGGGATAGAAGAGTTGCAGTGTCAATCCCCTGACTGCCGGAACGTCTTCCAATTTCTTTAGCAGGACATCAAGCTCCTGCCAGTTTTTTTTGTTCATGGTGAAATGGATTAAGATTTTAGGGTGATCGGCCATCCGGAGGTTATCCCATGCCCTGTCGAAGGATTCGCTCCTCAGCCCGTCATGCGTTTCTTTTGAACCGTCCAGACTTACCCATATGACATCGGCAGGAACATCCAGGGGGAATGTTCCGTTGGTGGTGACTGCTACCCGCATAAAGAGATTTTTGGCGTATAAAATCAGATCGTTAAGGTCGTGGGTTCCATCTCGCCACAGAAAGGGTTCTCCACCCTCGAAGACAACAATGCGGACGCCTGACTTCCTTAGCTTTCGCAGCGCTCCGATTACCCTGTCCCACTCCATATGAGAATTTTCTTCATTCATCCTCTGATGAAAAGGGCAGGCCCTGCATCTGAGATTACATTTGTATGTCAGCTTGAAACTGGCGAGGAGGGGAATTTCCTGCCTCAGGACCTTTCTTCGGAAATAAAAGGCGAGCAGGTCGATGAACCAGTGACTGCCCCTCTTCTGGAACCATTTATTATCTACCATACAGATACTATCCGGCAAGAAATCCTATCGCAACCAGCACAGGCGTGACAATGTTTAAGACTACGTTCAGAGTCATATAAGTTCTCAGTTTTTCCATATTCTCGGCATACCGCGATACACCGAGAACGACAGGAACGGCTATCACCAGTGAAATCATGCCAAGGAGACAAAGTCGGGGAAAATATCCGGAATAGATACCGGCGGCAATAGACAGGTAGGTCAGAAGAATGAACAGCCCATAGACAAGGGCGCTTTTCTTCCTCCCCCAGACAATCGGCAGATGCCATCTCCCCGTGCTTTTGTCCGCATCGGTATCGGGAAATTGATTTAAAAGGAGCAGATTGCTGACCAGAAAAAATGGAATCAGAGATGAAATAAATGCCGGCCATGAATACGTACCTGTCAGGACAAAGTCTGTTCCCATAACCATGAAAAGGCCGAATCCTAATCCCGGAGTTATCAAACACAGAAAGGGACTGCGGGTTACCCAGGGAGTATATGTTATTATACTGATGAGTCCAAGAAGACCCAGCGGCAGGAGAAGAAGCCCTCTTACATAGAGAAAGTATATTCCTATAAGTCCTGTGACTGTAAATGTTATAAGCCCCGTAACAAGGGCCGAAGGGGCGCTTTCCGGATTCGCGGGGAGGGTCCCGCTCCCCCCTGAAAAGGGGGTGCGTATCGTCTTGAAATCCAGTCCGCTTTTAAAATCGAAATATTCATTCAGGGAATTTACACTTATATGGGCCGAAAGCGCCCCGACGAGCGTCAGTATAAAATAAAAGGTGTCTATCCCTCCCGATGTCCAGACGGCGCTCCCCAGGCCCAGAAAAACACAGGCGGGAGTTAATATCAGAAAGGGCAGTCGCATAGGTCCCAAAATATGTTTGATCTTGCTCATAACGTTCTCCGGCTAATCTATTTAATTCCGCCCTTGATCTCTCTCCTTCTCGATGAATTCTTCATCCTCTCAAGAACATTATCCTCGATCTCCCTTGCACGATCCCAGACGTCAGCCAGTTCTTTATCATCCTCGTCCAGGTCAAGATCCGTTTTCTCGCTGACGCCAAAACGCATCCGAAGCACTTTTTC
Source organism: Deltaproteobacteria bacterium (assembly GCA_030603465.1). Taxonomy (GTDB): domain Bacteria; phylum Desulfobacterota; class Syntrophia; order Syntrophales; family UBA2210; genus JAFGPZ01. The sequence continues at coordinate 9,016 of JAUVXT010000069.1, read as the reverse complement.
CTCTCTCGGTGTCAGTGTCGAAAGTATGTGTCTCGTCTGTTGTGCGAGATCCATAGTTATGGCGGCCTCGGAGGGGGATATGATCTTCTTGTCTTCTATAAAATCACCCAGAGAACTGTCTTCTTCCTCTCCTATTGGCGTTTCCAGTGATATCGGTTCCTTCGCTATCTTAAATACCTTTCTTACCTTCTCCAAGGGAAATTCCATCTTTCTGGCGATCTCTTCCGGATTGGGTTCCCTCCCCAATTCCTGGACCAGATACCGTGAAGTCCGGATGAGTTTGTTTATGGTTTCGATCATATGCACAGGAATTCTTATTGTCCGGGCCTGATCGGCTATTGCTCTGGTTATGGCCTGCCGTATCCACCATGTTGCATAGGTGGAAAATTTGTATCCCCTCTGATATTCGAATTTTTCAACGGCCTTCATCAATCCGATATTCCCTTCCTGGATAAGATCCAGGAATTGCAATCCCCGGTTAGTGTATTTTTTTGCAATGCTGACAACTAACCTGAGATTTGCCTTTATCAGTTTTTGCTTCGCCCTGTTTGCCTTTCTTTCACCCTCTCTTATTGTCTCGACAACCTCTTTTATTGTCTCTGTCGAGACACCGATTTTCTTTGCTATCCTTTCTTTTTCTTCGCACGATTCGCTGACACACTTTTGAAAATTTCTCAACCAATCAACAGGCACATTAATCCCGTTGGCAACAAGCTTCTCATCCAAATCCTCATCTATTCGTCTGAATGTTTTTTCGAATTTTTCGTGAGACAGACCGGTTTCCTTCTCGTAAGACCTTATTTCTCTTTCTATCCTCCTGATATTTGTTGTAAGTTCCTTAAGTTCTGAAACCATCAGTGTGATACGTTTTCTGCTGAGGTTTATTTCCCGGCAGAGATCGATGATCTTTTGCGTGTTGGCCCCCAGTTCATCTATAATTTTCTTTTCTTTTTTGCCATCCAGCTTCTGCTCCACCAGTTTGCATGCCAGAGTATTATTCTTTATATCCAGCAACATAATCTCATCGATCAGCTTTTGGACTCTTTCCATGTGTATCTCTTCTTCTACAAAACCGCCTTCGTCTTCGAGATTCTCGACTACGCTCCTTATTTTAATCTCTTCGACTTTTAGCCGCGCCCCTAAATTTATCACCTGTTTTACAAAATGGGGCAGGCTGAAGACGGCATTCATAATATTGCTTTCGCCCTCTTCGATCTTCTTCGCTATTTCTACCTCTTCCTCGCGGCTTAAGAGGGGAACGAGTCCCATTTCGCGGAGGTACATTTTTACAGGGTCACTCGTTTTACCAAGAACAGATATGGGCAGGGGTTGTATCGCGTTAGATTCCTTTTCTTCTTCACTTTTCTTCTTGGAGGCAACCTTTTTATCCTTCTGCGCATCGATAACGTCTATATTCTTTTTCCCAAAAAGTGCGATGATATCATCCATTTGATCAGAAGACACTTCGTCAGGCAGTATGTCATTTACATCATCATAGGTGAGAAACCCCTTTTCCTCGCCCAATGAAACAAGTTTCCTTACTTCATCCGAATTGGCTACCTTTTTCATATTAATTTCTCCTTGGAACTATCTTTAAAAAAATGTTTATACAATCAATCGTTCCTGGAATTCGGTCTCTTTTCTTCCTGTAGTAATTTTTCTTTTTCGAGCAAGAGCCTATCCTTCAACCCCTGGTCGTTCAACTCCTGGGCTTTAATTAATTCCCTCTGCAGAATTTTCCTCCTGCCCTTGTACCACTTATCTCTCAGTTTTTTCATGGTATCGGTCAGAACCTTATCGACAACTTCCGGATCAAAGGGATTTGGTTCTACCAGGAGTTTCAAGAGTTTATCCTTTAAAGCGCCGTCTTCCATGTCGCCGATCAGATCGGACGGCGTCTTTATTTTACCCTCCCTGAATGATTCTGTAAGTATCACGGCCAATCTCTTCAGTTCTAAACTCGTGAAATATTTCAGGAAGGTTTCATCCTTCAGCATGGAAATCTTGTCAGGATATAATATTAATATATGGACAAGGGCCAGTTCCACCTTGTCCACTCTTACAATTTTCTTCTCTTCAAGCCCTGATTTCTGTGGCGCCTTTTTCGATTTGGCCATATCCCTTTGAATTGCAGTCTTCAGATCTCCCTGATCGATTCCCGTCTTTTCAGACACCCTTTTTATAAAGAGATTCCTCTCAATCCGATCATTGATATTTGAAATGAAGGCCATTGAATCTCCCATGGAATCGAGGCTATCCTCAAGGGATCTTCTCTTCGTCATTACCTCTTCAATATAAAAATCCACCATGGAGATCGCCCTGTTGGTTATATCGGCTATCCCCTTATCCCCATGTTTCATTACATAGTCGGCAGGGTCATTGCCTTCAGGAAGCAGTCCCACCTTTGCATGCATCTTTTCTTCAAGGAAGAGGGGAAGGCTCCTCTCCACCGCCTTTTTCCCCCCTTCATCGGGATCAAATATGGCGATTACATTTCTCGTGAATCTCCGGATCAATCCGATCTGATTCCGCGTCAGGGCCGTTCCCAGTGTCGCGACAACGTTGGTGATGCCTGCGCTCCACAGTGTGAGGAGATCAAAATATCCCTCCACGATTATGGCTTCACCCTTTTTTCGGATATCATCCTTTGTCCGGAAAAAACCGTAAAGATTCTTTCCCTTGATATAGACCGGAGATTCCGGGGAATTGAGGTACTTGGGCTCCCCATTGCCCAACTCGCGCCCTCCAAAGGCTATAACGGCGCCGTTCAGATCTTCTATAGGAAACATAAGCCGACCACGAAACCGGTCATAGAACTGACCGTTCCCCTTTGATATAATGAGACCAGCCTTTTCAACCAGGTGCAGCGGAACCTTTTTCCTTTCGAAAAAGTCCTTAAGGTGCCGCCATCCATCCTGAGAATATCCTAAACGAAATTTTTCAATGACAGCATCGTCCATTCCCCTCTTTGCGAGGTACTCCCTTGCTGTTTTTGCCCCCGGGGAGAGGAGGTTTTCGGAAAAGCATTCCGCCGCCATGAGATTGATCCGGTTCAGCTTGTCCCTTTCAGTTTCCTCTCCTGCTCTCCTGCCATTCATCTCCCCCTGGGGAATGGAAACTCCTACCTTTCCCGCCATGTGCCTGACCGCTTCAGGGAAACTCATATTGTTGATCTTCATCAAAAAGGAAAAGGCATTCCCCCCTTCCTGGCACCCGAAGCAGTAAAATATCTGCTTTTCCTGGTTCACGGTAAAGGAAGGCGCCTTCTCTCTGTGAAAGGGGCACAGACCCACAAAATTCCGGCCACCCTTTTTCAGGGTAACGTATTCAGAGATAAGGTCGACGATATTTGTTCTGTCTTTTATCTCTTCTATCTTTTCCCTGGGAATGCGCCCTTTCAAATTAACTTTCCCTCTTCGGGCAAACTGATGAGTTAAATGTGTAATCCAATGATATAAATCACTACTGAGAATAGAAAACGTTTAATATGCAAGCTTTCAGCCATTATCATCCTTTGTGGGAATCAAGACGATAATGTCTTCTTAACCAGCTCGCTTACGGCCTTTCCGTCGGCCTTTCCCGTCAATTTAGGTATAAGTATCTTCATAACTTTACCCATATCACGGATACTCACCGCATCCGCTTCTGCTATTGCCGTTTCAATTTCCTTTTTTATGTCCTCTTCGGAAAGTTGCTCGGGCATAAATCCCTGGATGATTTCAAGTTCTCTTTCCTCTTTTTCGGCGAGATCCATTCTCTCTCCATTTTTAAACTGTTCGATAGAATCCCTTCTCTGTTTCACCATGGAAGATAACACCTGTAATACATCTTCGTCTTTAATATCCCCCTTCAGGTCTATTTCTTTATTGTGCAGAGCAGCCTTAATCATTCGAAGAGCGGACAATTTTTCCTTATCTTTGGTCTTCGCGGCCTTTACCATCTCACTTGCGATGTCTTGTCTTACATCCATATTATCCTCTTTCTCTGCCTCCTTTTCTCGTTCCGGGTTAAAACGATTGCCGTAGGACGGCCGGTTGAGGACTTCATGTGCCATTGCCGGAATGCTCCGCCACTCCTTACGGCGACGGTCAGGCAAACGGATAATTGAAGCTCCCCGCAGCAAGCTGCTGGGAATCTCCGGCTGTTAAGGAAAAATTTCGTTTTTTGTTCACTCGCTCACCCCGCCGCACGCAGCGGAGGACGCGCTCGCGGTTCAGTTCACAAAACCGCCAAGAATCGTTTAAAAAGATCACGTTGTCCGATTTAATTTAATTACTTTTATCGGGTTGTCAAAATTTTTTATGCCAGTTCATCCCTAAGTTTTTTTCCGCCCAGGACGTGCACATGAAGGTGAAAAATTATCTGTCCCCCCTCCTCGTTGCAGTTTATGGTCATCCGGAATCCTTTTTCATCGATTCCCTTGATCTTTGCCACCTCCTGTACGGCCGACACTAAATGATCCACTATATTTGTGCCCCCATCTTTCACATCCATAAGGGTAGCTATATGTTCTTTTGGTATTATTATCACATGGGTGGGAGCCATAGGGTTGATGTCGTCGAAAGCAAGCACCTTCTCCGTTTCATAAACTTTACTGCAGGGTATTTCACCCTTCACTATCTTACAAAATATACAATCTTCCATTTTGCATACCTCTCTTTACAGGGTTACGTGTTTCCCGGCAGAATGGTTATTAAGTTATTCTCCAGATCAGTTGGAGAAGAGGAATCAGTGTACCCCGTTTATGGCTATCGGTTCACAGTTTACTCTTTTTCCCCGGGATGCTCGTTCGCTTCCTTTTGTTTTTTTAACCGTGGACCGATAACTGTAACCCGTGAACGGTTACATACTTTCACAGGCCTTTTATCCGGCCCGGGTCCTCGCGATGGCATCCTCCAGTTTCATAGAACCGCTATAGAGGGCCTTCCCCACAATAACCCCTATTATTCCGGAATCTTCAACCGCCATCAGCCTTTCAATATCATGTATGCCGGATACCCCACCCGAAGCAATAACCGGAATATCTACAGATTCTGCAAGCTTTTTTGTCGATTCCACATTTGTCCCGGTTTCCATTCCATCCCTTGATATATCGGTAAATACTATCGAATCCAACCCGCAACCCTGATAGCTCTTTGCTATCTCCAGGGGAGATTCAACCGTCTCTTCAAGCCAGCCTTCAACGGCTATCTTGTTGTCGCGCGCATCGATTCCCAGGATAATTTTCCCTCTAAAATCATTGCACACATCAAGGACAAAATTCCGGTTTTTCAAGGCAATCGTACCCAGTATGACACGGCTTACACCCATGGCAAGGTATTCCTCTACCGTCTTCCTGTCCCTTATGCCTCCGCCAACCTGAACAGGCACATCCGTCTTCTCTATAATTTTCTCGATGATTTTCCTGTTTTGAGGTCGCCCCGTGCGTGAGCCATCAAGATCAACTATGTGGATACGCTCCGCCCCTTTTTCCTGCCAGTGTCCGGCCATATCTACGGGGTTATCCGAGTATACGGTAGAATGCATGAAATCCCCCTGAAGGAGGCGCACACATTTACCATCTTTTAGGTCTATTGCCGGTATAATGATCACGTGTAAATCCTTTTTTATGCAAGTGAAGATTAATAGCTTCACAAAAAGTAAAGTTTGGTGAAACTGTCATTTCGACTGAAGGGAGAATTTTTATAATATCAGCATGTTGAGTTTGATAGACTTCTCGTTTCATTCAGAAAGACACGTCGAGGAGACTCTTTTACGAGTACGTCAAGATTAATAGAAACAGAAATGTTTCAATGCTGGCTTCTTATTGTTTACAACCCCGGAAAGGTTTTTAAAATTTTATCGACTCCCAGTTCCGCCAGTTCTTCCGCGGTCAGCCATCCACCGCCCCCTTTTACAAAGGATGATACGTCAAGCAGATTTTCCATGAGGGAGGTCTGGGTCTTGTCAAATATCTTTCTCCACACTAACTCGCCATCATCGACCCTGAACAGGTGGACGCAAAAAGTCACCGATGCCGGCCGTTTTACAGAATATGAGAAGCCCTTTCTATCTTTATAACAAAAGACATATCCCGTTGCCACCCAGTCCGCTTCAAGTTCATCTCCCACCTTTTTGAATAAATCTACGGGAGAAACCTTAAACGATTCCGCCGATATTCTTTTGTAGATACCCCTTACCCTCTCCTGCGGTATAATCACATATCGCCTGTAAGCTTTCAGTTTCTTCGCAAATATTTTTTCAACTATCTTTTCTGAATTGATCTCGGATTCACATGTCTCTAAAACCGCCCCGGAAAGGGGACAACGAAGATGTGTGACGGAGGGATCGAGAGAAACCATTTTTTGAAAGGGGACAATTGCAATCTTGTTCGCACCGCCTTCTCCCGCCCACTGAAAGGTTTTCGCTCTCGTCCCCTTATCCTGAGCGCAGCCGGACAACAAAAAGGCAACCACACATATATAGATTAAACCACGATAATATGTTTTTATGATTAACACCCCCTTCTTATTTTATAAAACCTTCTTCAGGAGGACGTGAAAAGAGAAGCCCGGGCATTTTTTGTGAAAACACGATGCGCTTATAATCTCCCCTTTGTTGACATGACACCGGTTATCCGGTTATCAATAGCAGTTGCCTTGTCCAGAGATCTGGCAAATGCCTTAAAAATTGATTCAACTATGTGGTGGGAATTTTTACCATATAAGACATTTATATGCAAGGTTATTCCCCCGTGATCGGAAAGAGACTTGAAAAATTCCCTGAATAGAAGAGGATCAAGATCTTTTATCTTTTTATTGTCAAAATCGGCGTTAAAAACCAGACAGGGCCTACCCGAAAGATCCATCGAGACCTGGCAGAGGCTTTCATCCATGGGTACAATGGCCGAACCATAACGCCTTATGCCCTTTTTGTCACCCAGGGCCTTCTTTATCGCCTCACCGAGGCAGATTCCGATATCCTCGATGAGATGGTGATAGTCCACATCGGTGTCACCCTTCCCCTGCACCGTGAGATCGAAAAAACCGTGCCTTGCCAGGAGATTCAGCATATGATCCAGAAATGGAATGGTGGTCGATATCTCTCCCTTTCCCTCTCCGTCGAGGTTTAACTCGATAAGGATCTCCGTTTCCTTGGTTTTTCTGACTTCTTTCCCTGTACGTTCCATTATCCCATTCCTTTCCCGGCGATTCCCCTCACCAACGGGGAAATGTGTCAAGGGCTTGTTGCCCTAATGAAAATTCTTTTTTAGTGGTCATTACAGCACTTTTTGCTTATAAATCTTGGCGAAGCGAAAGAAAAGCGATTTCAATTGTCTGAGCCCGAAGGGCGAGTTTTGGAATCGCCTGAAGCAAGCCTTAGATTTATCAAAAAGAGATGTAGACAGGTAAAAAAGAATGTGGGCAACAACCCATCAATGCTTTACCCTTGTATGAAAACCGGTCATAATACCTCATATCACCTTGTTCAGAGGGAACTCTATAATACCCTCGGCTCCCGCCTCCTGAAGGAGGGGAATCAATTCCCTCACTATACTCCGGTCCACAACCGTTTCAATAGCATACCATGCTTCGTCATACAATCCCGATATTGTGGGGGCCTTGAGGGACGGAAGGAGAAGAATGACCCTCCCAAGATTCTCCTTGGAGACATTCATCTTGAGGGCGGATTTGCCCATGGCCAGAAGAGAACCCTGCAAGAGTGTATCTATCTGCTCTATCTTCCTCTTCTTCCATGGATCGTCCCAGGCTTCTTTGTTGGCGATCAGTTTTGTGTTCGTCTTCATCAGTTCGTGGATTATTTTTAATTTGTTGGCCTTTATTGTGCTTCCCGTCTCCGTAACCTCCACGATGGCATCCACAAGACCTTCGACCACCTTCGCCTCTGTGGCGCCCCATGAAAACTCCACCTTTACGTTAATATTTCTTTCCTGAAAATATCTCCTTGTAAAATTTACCAGCTCCGTAGATATCTTCTTTCCTTCCATATCCTCCAGGGATTTAATGGGAGAATCTCCCCGCACAACGAGCACCCATTTTGCCTGTTTCGTCGATGCCTTTGAATAAATGAGGTCCTGAACCTCTACAACATCCGACTCGTTTTCCTCTATCCAGTCTTTTCCCGTCAGTCCCAGATCCAGGGTTCCGTTCTCAACATAGCGTGCCATCTCCTGAGCTCTCACAAGGGCGCATGAAATCTCCTCGTCATCAATATCCGGGAAATAGCTCCTGCTGTCGTATGTAATTCTCCATCCGGCCCTTTTGAAAAGCTCAACAGTATTGGATTCAAGGCTTCCCTTTGGTATTCCCAGTTTCAATTTCTTCATATCAATATACTTCCTCGGGATTAAATACCTTCTCTCCCAAAATTTCTATCTTTTCACCAGCCACTCTCCTATAGAAACATGACCTGTATCCTGTATGGCACGCGGCGCCTCCCTGTTGATCCACCTTCACCACAATGGAATCGGAATCGCAATCGATCAATATTTCCTTCACTATTTGAAAATGGCCGGACGTTTCACCCTTCACCCATAGAGTATTTCTTGACCTGCTCCAGAAGGTAGCCTTGCCGGTTTCAATGGTCTTAGACCATGATTCTTCGTTCATATAGGCAAGCATCAACACCTCATTCGTTTCATAATCCTGAACTATAGCAGGCAAGAGGCCGTCCCCTTTTTCAAAATTCAATTCCACCATACAACATCTTCCTCCCGATCTTTGGAATTAAGACCATATTACTATTGACGACTTCGCAAAAAGTCCACCTTCTGCGTTCCGCTGCATCCTTCATCACTGCGGCGTATCGTAAGTGCGACTCATTCCTCAGGATTTGCGCGCCTTAAATTTGGAGCTTTTTACTTTGCCATCCAATTTTGACTTCCAAGTAACTAGAATTTACAAAATCGCCATAACTTATTGATACTTCTTAATATATGCCAAGTAATACACGAATTTAAATAATGCAAGTTACTTGCAATTATAATGTCCCGACTCGTCGGGGCATAGCGGAGCTT
>JAUVXT010000081.1 GCA_030603465.1 Deltaproteobacteria bacterium | reverse complement strand
CCTTTTCGGAAATTCGAGAGATCCCCCTTTCGCGGGATTAGAATGCAGAAGACAGGTCACTTTTTCAGATACGTTTTAACAAGAAATTTAATAAAGAACCTGAGCTTCATCTTCATTTTATTCCGCATATATTCCAGATATTCCGGACCATATTGTATGTCTGCCAGCCATAAGAGATATTTTTTTTCATATGCGATCCCTTTATCTTCAAGATAAGTATCAGGGAAAACCATAATGGGGATCGTGTTTGTTTCATAGATGCCGATTAAATGATCGATGGAAGCAGACAGGACATCCCAGGGGAGACCCTCCTGATCGCATATGAGAATTTTGATGTTATTGAGAAGTTCGGATAGATTAAGTCCCATATTTGACTGATCAACAATCAATAGAGCCTTCAATTTTTGCCCTTCAATTAAAGAGAAAGCTTTCCATTTCCGGAGAAGACCATGGCGTTCATAAATTTTTTCAAGGGTTTCCTCCTCGGAATTCTCTTGTTTCAGGTCAAGGATATCCAGGAGGAGTCCTCCCGAATAATGATTATAGAAGCGTTCTAATTCCGAGACATCGGTCGGCGCACATTCCCTTAAAAGCCATCCTTCCGGTAGTTTCGTAGCGGGAGACTGCTTCGTGTAACTTTTATAAGAAAAGAGATCGAGGGAGCAGCGCTTCGGATCCTTAAAATCTCTGACCAGGTCTCCGAAAAAGTAATTGGGGAATCTGTTCTCGGGACGAAAATAGAACATCAGATAATTGAATTTTACGGAAGGAAGATAATTCAGTCCCGACAGATAGTGCAATATCTGTTTCAGGACGGGAAGACCGGTATGCTTTTTTTCAACAGGTATGGCGGCAAGATGGTGAAACATCCAGGCCCCTTCGTATGCCTTCACCATGGAGGCATGTCCATAGATTCTCCCGTTTTTCTGATATGTCATATGCATGGCAATCTCTGGTTTGTCCTGATAGAGCCGCTTGTATGTCTCCTTGAAGGCGGCCGTGTTCGACTGAATAAGCTCATATTTTTTAGGATAGATAAACCCGGTATTGAAGAAATATTCCCACAGGACATCTACATCGATGTCGTCGGATATATGCACGTTGGTGTCTATACTGTTTGTAATGATATTACTCAACTGGCGATAGGCAGCTATGTCCATATCCAGAATTGCAATACCGCAGCGAAAGTACCCTTTTTTCTCAGGGCGACGGTAGATGACCTGGGTTTTGCACTTTATTTTTAATTTACCTGAGAAGGTGATATTCGATTCGGGAATTATCATTCCGGGAACAAGAACACTCTCATCGGCATTTTCGCGCACGGAAAATCCCGAAATTGCAATATTGTAAATATCGAGCCTTGTAGTTTTGTGAAAGAATGGATGAGTAAATGTTACATATGCCGATGGTGTCAACCGAATACGGGGATTTCTGTACTTTTTTTTCTTGAAGCGTGCAATTTGTCTGTTCGCCGGAGACAGTACCAATTCTTTTACAGAAAGATTGAAGGTTTCCCTGATACATCGGCAGAGCCCCGAGAAGATTATTTCCTTGTTCCGGTATAGGGCGATAGTGATCTGGCCCTCCGGGTTAAACCAGAGGAAAGAGGAATTCGGATCGGGGGCAACTTTGACCCGAAATGCCAGAGGGCTAAAATCCATCAAGGTTCCTTTGGCCATAAAGCCGCTCTGATTCAGTTCAGCAATGATGTTACGGCATTTGTGGCGCCTTGCCTGACGTTTGCCCAGGGTATAAATGCTGTCGGGTAAATCGAGTGAAAAGCTCGTCTTTGAGATACTCCTTAGATTTACAGGAGCAAGTATTACAGAAAGACCGTCTACAATAACGAGATGCTGGAATTGATAGCTCTCAAATTGCAGGGAGTCATCTTTAGACCAGCGGCACGTTATTGTTTCTTTCAGGCACGGTTCCGGATAGGCTCTGATGAGTACATCTTCCCCATATTGCGGGTCATGCAGGTGAAACAGCACAGAGCCACCCGCAAAGTGGATGTGGTTAAGGGTACTGACAAGTTTTTTTTTGTCTATTGTGCGAGAAGAATCCAGATAGCGAACAAGGTCTCTATGCTGAAATAAACAGGGCAGTAAAAGCAGCTCGTCGTTGGAGATGTCAGTATCGGCTCTCGTGGAAGAAGATTTATTTTTACCGGCATCCATATTCTGCACATCATTGACACGGTTATAACAATCTCGCCTTACATCGAGAATTCAGATTAGATACACGTAAAACAGATTATTTTATCGGGTGTAAGAGCAGTAAAACACAACTATAAAGATAAAAAAGACCTTTTTTTGATATTATAATAACTCAGGCACAGTGATCAGGAATCAGCGTTGAGTGTTTCTTTCAGCTTCCGTGAGCATTTGAAAGTGACAACCTGTCGCCCGTCCAGCATCAAAGCCGTTCCAGACTGAGGATTTCTCCCTTTTCGTGGATTCTTGTCTCTGACAGACCATTTACCGAATCCGGAGATAAGAACGTGGCTTCCTTCCGCCAGTTCCTCTTTAATCAAATTAACAACACTTTCAACCAGGGAAGAACATTTTTCCTTGGAAAAGTTAGTGTTTGATGCAAGGTTTTTTACTATTTCGGCTTTTGTGAGTGTCATACTACCTTCCTTTCTTCTAATGTCATCGTTGACCAAAATTACCTTTCCCACACTACACACATCCATAATTGCTTTATATATTGTCAAAGTATAGTGCGTAAAAGTGCGTTTTGTCAATAAAAATATTGTATTAGTCAAGATAAAAAATTCGATTAATCAAAAATTTGATGTACTCTATAAAAAGGCAGTTTTTTTGCGTGATGACCATTTTGGGGATGATTTCGGCGTCTGGCTTGGCCATGGATTATTGATGCATCATTGAATTAGAAAGGATATTACCACTCGGTTATCTTTATTTATTGATGCAGACAGAGCTCAATAATATCCTGCAGTTTTGCAGTGGCCACGGCAATGGCAGTGTCCGCCACGCCATAATACATCCTTAACGTGTCGTCCTCTTCCAGGATGACACCACATGGAAATATCACATTAGGAACATCTCCTATCCTCTCGTACAGTTCATCGGGGCCCATAATAAAATGAGGAGTGCTTCCTACAAGTAGATACGGTTTATCAAGATCTAAAAGAACGGCCCCCACCCGGTATATTCTGCCATATCCCGACCCTCTTACTCCATGATAGAAGAGCAGCCATCCCTTCTCGGTCTTTAATGGCGGGGTAGATGCACCCAATTTGGCTGAACTCCAGCCACCTGGGGTATGACTCATAAGCACTCTGGATTTTCCCCAATAGATAAGATCGGGGGAAAATGATATCCATATATCCCCTCTCTGGCCTCCCAATCCCCCTGGTCTTGTAATCAACACATACTCTCCGTTGATCTTTTCCGGAAACAGGACTCCATCCTTGTTGTCTACTTCCGTCGCAAGAGATATTCTTTCAAAACTTTTAAAGTCTTCGGTCTTTCCAATGCCAATCCTGACCCCTGGCGAACCAAATGCGGTATATGTAATGTAATATGTCGCTCCGATTTGCGTAATCCTGGGATCTTCGACACCATATCTTTCATATAACTCATAACCGGGATCGTGCGATGGCGTTATCCATGGTTGTTTATCTACTGTAAAGTTAATTCCATCTTTCGATCTGGCAATCGTAAGGTGACTTATCCCTTCGAGATCCTCTATTCTCAAAAGAAGCAGATATTCATTTTTGAACATACATGCTGCTGCATTGAACACAGAATTGCAGGAATAAGGAATATCTGATCTTTTAATTATTGGATTTTTGTAAAATCTCTCAAATGGTGAACGGTTAAGCTTCATTTCAACACCCCGATATTTTTGTTTAATCCATCCATATGGTATCTATCCTCAGGACGGACGGTTCGACAATCGTTCTGTATATTTCAATATGCCGGTCGGCTATTTTTGACCAGGCGATATTGTCCCTGACATATCTTAACGCATTGTCCGAAAATTCCTCTCTGAGATTATCATCGTTCAGGATCCGGTCAATGTTATCTATGTATTCCTCATCTGTATTGCATACCATGCCTGAATTTATTTCTTCAACAAGTGAAGCCATTACGGGTGTATTGCTGGTTACAATGGGCTTACCAAATGCAAGACAATGGGCAACAATACCGCTTTGAGAGCTTATAGAGTAGGGAAGAGCCACAACATCAGATGCCGACAGAATTGTATCAAAGGAGTCCTGCGATATCTGCCCCCGGATCACCTTTATACTGTCACTTGCAGGTGATGAATTTATCTCGTTAAAAAGCATATTCCGGTAATCCCGATACTCAATGCCCCTTGTCTTGCCCGCTACCATAAGCATGATATCATTTGTCTTGTGCCTCTCAACTATCCCGGACCATAATCTTATGATCCTCTCGAATCCCTTGGTCGGCCTGAAATAGCCAAGCATGAGCACCACCTTCGTGTTGTCGGGGATCCCCAGCCTCGACTTCGCATTCTCTATCGGTTTGATTTCTCTTGCGCCATGAGGAACCACATGAATCTTATCCAGTAAACTTTTTCCCTTGAAATAGTGTTTTAATGTTTCCAACTGGTATGTTTCGTGGACGATTATCGCATCTGAATTTTCTATGATAGAGCGGATAATCACGAGATGTTCACGAGAAACTTCATCATAAACAGTATGGAGGGTGGTTACAACGGGTATTCCGGCAAGCCGGAACTTGAGTATCAGCGGGATGATGGAAACACCATGATGTTTTCCATATAAACCGAATTCGTGTTGGATATGTACTATATCGGGTGTGAGTCTTGTCATCATGGAGAATGCCTTTTCGGCAAGGTCCCCATCTTCATAGTCAAATGCCGGAAAGACATTTTTCCCGCTCCCCCCACGATGAGAGACAACATAAATATCCATTTTCTTGTCTCGCAGGGCGTCTGTCAGATATTGTGTGTAGGTGGCAATGCCACATTCTATTGGTGGGTAAGTGGAAATAAAACCTATTCTCATAAGAAGACCTCCTCGTTAAAAGTATTTTCCTGCGATGCCGGTAGCGGCGATTATTCCCGAAACAGCCGCTCCCACAATTCCACGACTTTTCCCCGTGCCATCACCGGCTACAAAGATCCCCTCAATATTTGTTTCGAGATGCCGGTCCGTTGGGAAATGGGTATCAAAAAATTTAATCTCCGGTGCATACATCAAGGTCGAAGGGTGAAGAATGCCGGGTACAATCTTGTCAAGAGTTTTCAGAGATTCCCACAGATTATCTACTATACGCGCAGGCAGGCCGAGCGTAATGTCTCCCGGCACCGCATTGTAAGTGGCCCTGCAGCGGTCGAAGTGGCGAGCTTTACTGTTAAATGTTGATTGCGAACTCCTTTTTCCCTCCCTGAAGTCTCCAATTCTCTGGACAATCGGGTTGCCTCCGCCCAGCAGGAAGAATTGCCTGGCAATCATCCGGCCGAATTCAGTAGTGTCAGAAAAGGGTTGTGTCAGGGAGACCGTATTTATCAACGCGAAATTTATATTTTCTGTCTTGCGATCAAAGAGGGCATCTCCATTGATTAACTTAAAATTGTCGTAATTTTCAATTCTTACCCTGCCACCCGGGTTGGTACAGAATGTTCTCACCCTGTCACGGTGACGCTTTGTGCAAAAAATGAATTTAGGGTCGTATACAACATCGGTTATGGAGTCATAAAACTTTCTATTCAGCTCTATCCGAATACCCACATCGATGGGGCCAAAATTGCTATCAACACCTGTTTCTCGTGAAGTGTCTCTGAACCAGTATGCGCCACTACGCCCCGGGGAAGCGAGAACGGTTTTTCCAAAATACTCTTTCCTTTTTTGATCTTTGTGGCATACAAAACAAAATCTCCCGTTCTCCCTTTCGATAGAGATAACCTCAGTGCCGAGGAAAAAAGTGGTGTGACTAAGCTGGTTACGCAGATAATCAACGAATTGCCTGCCATTATCAGTTCCGTAGTGCCACTGCTCGGGGGCGATAAACTCTACGTCCCTTTCCACGGCAATCTTTCTCCACGCGTCGATTTTTTCATTATTTTCAATAAAAGTAACCTGCTGACACATGGGAAATTTAATAAAGACCTGCTTCACTTCCTGCATCAAGTTCTGGGCCTCTTTTTTGCCAATCTGGAGTTCATCAAGATCAATCCCAACCCGGTAGTCAAAATTCAGCTTGCCATCGTTCAGCAAGCCACCTGCCGAATATTGATTCCGGTCGAAGATCGCGATTTTGTCAATACCCAGACGCTCGAGCCATATAGCCGTGAACAGGCCGGCCGGGCCGGAACCTATGATCAATACATTGAAAGCACTCATGTTTTCGTATCCTGATTATCGAAATTCAAGAGCCATCCAAGCTTGCCTTTTTGTGAGTGTATCATCTATTGATTTGTTATAACCCTTTTAAACAATGGCTCCAGATGATTATGATAGATTGAATCCCAGGCATAATTTTTGATAACATCCCGGTACATTTTGTGCGTTGGGATTGTTGAGAGAAACCGCAATATCTTGCTGGCAATCCTGTCAGGAGTATCGGTAAGGGAAAAAGTGCATACATGATTCTCGCCGATCTCCAGAAATGGGGGAATATCTGAACAGGCTATGGGAAGTTTGATGGCCCCGGCCTCAAGAAGCGGGAGACCGAATCCCTCCGATGAACTTGGCATAAACAGAATGTCCGCGATAAAATATAAATCTCTGATAAATGAATGATTTGGAATGATTTTTTTCCCGTTCTTTGTACAATACTCTGCAATGAAAATCACTTCGCCGGCAATGTTCAGATCCTCAGTTATTTCCTTCAACCTGCGGTAGTATTTGACGTTCCTCTGTTCATGCGGATCATAGGAGCCCGTGATAAGATAGCGGACATCAACTCCCATTCTTTTCATGGTCCCAACTACTTTCAGGCCGAGTTCTATATTCTTCCGGGGAATCAGTCGGGAAGGCTGGACCATGATGAGATCTGCTTCATAAAGCTTCTGTTCATGAATAATTTTTTGTGAATCGGGATCAAGCTGAAAAAACCCGGCAGGATCAATACCGTCAGGAATAGCCGGTATTGTCTCATTGATTTTGTAAAGTTCTTGAAACTGTTTACATCGGAACTTCGAGATACAAACATAATCAATGTAAGGGAATTTCTTTTTAAGAATATCCCATGGCTCCGAGTGGTACATATCAGGACAGTCAGGATAGAAATAGATGGAATCGTGGTTCCAGCTTATTATCTTTATCCGACGGCTATCTGAGAGTTTCTTGACGGCATATGTGAGCGAGAGATTGTAAGGCATCGTCATGACATTGTGAACAATAAGGATATCATACGAATTTATCTCTCTTTTCAGATCTTCGTATATTACATCACCTACATACTTGAAACGATCAGCTCTTCCCGTCTTTAGCTCTTTCAGCGCGAGGTCTACATGGGGGTTAAGAGAAGAAAAGATGGGGGCTATCGTTGTGGGAAACTCCCATGAGAGCGATTCCCCTTTTCCGGAAATGACCTTAACCTTATGTCCCTGACGGTGCAACAGTAAGGCCTGCTGCTTCATTATTTCCTCTACACCCCCGACAACAGGCGGAGACGAATAGTGAAGAAGGGCAATCTTCGATTTTTTCATTTCACCTAAAACCTTTCAATGATCTCAGAGAGAATCCTTTCAAGCCTTTCGTAAGAGAAATACCTTCTGGCTATATTGTAATTCTTATCGGCCAATTGTTCCCTTTGCGAATTGTCCGAAAGAAGAGTCTCGACACTATTAATCGTCCTTTTGGTGACGAGTCCGTTGAGGAGAAGAAGGTCGAAACCTTTAGGCTCAATATCAGAAATAAAGATTGTATATCGATTCACTACTATCGGCTTTTTATAATATATCGCTTCAAGGAATGCATTGCCGAACCCCTCATATACTGAAGGATAAGATACCAGGTCCGCAGCTTGGTACACGTCTCCGATTGTATATTTATTTTCCGAGGGATCACCCTCATAATAGTCCGGAACTATCAGATGATCAAGGGGTAATATCTTAACATTCATAAGCGAGGCATATTCATTTATCATCTCATAATACTCAGAGCCCTCGTCTCCTGATGCGTGTGAAACAATAAGGAACGGGCGTGGCAGTTTGAGCTGGCTTACCAGTTCAATAGAACGCTCGATAGCCTTTCTCTGCACGACCCGGGTAGGCTGAAGAATAAAAATATCATCGTCCTTCAGCCCCACTTCGCTCCTCAAGCTTTTTAGTATTTCAGGATGGGACCTTTGCGGCGGGAAGGCATAATTATATACATTGGGAACAACGGTATTCGATACGCCAACACGATAGGACAATGCCCGGGATGCAATGGAATTGAGGACAACATGCTGGATAGATGGAAGATTCGGGGGAAAGGCCTTTTGCAGATAATCGCCAACTGAATTAATCAGGAATCGATCTCTCTCCCAGTAGAAATCATGATGATGCGCGATCGTCGGAATGCTTGTCTCTGCGATATATTCCGTGACAGCAAGTCCCAGGGGGATATTCATCGGGATGGTGAGGGCATTTTCGGGAATAATCAAATCGATATCAAAACGCCTGATAAAATCACCAATGGAATCTTTCAGCTTGTCTTTTGTCTTGCGCGCAAGGTCAGAGATCTCCTTCGGACGTGTTGATTCTCCGAAACCATGCGCGTTGATTTTTTCTACGTCGGGATTTTTGAAGTGGGCCAGATCGGCCTGATAACTCTTATCGCCAGCCCGGTCAATTTCTCCGGCAAAAAAGAAACACGAATAGCCATTTCTTTCCAGCACATCGGTCCATTTTTTAATTTCGAGACTTACACCATCCGTCCCGGCTATACGCGTTGAAATAATACCGATATTTCTGATTCTTCCTTCCATTACCCACTCCTTATGCCGGTTCTATTACGCCGCAGACTCTAAGTGTGTCGCCCGCGGTAATACTATCTGTAAAGATCAACCTTTTCAACCATCAGTTTCTCCCCAAAAATAGACATTGATCTTACTGGGGCCAGTATTTAGTCCTTTCAAGGGCATTTTGAAAGGGTTACATCCCCTGTTTTGTGTACGATCCCCTTTTATGCAGTTCTTTCCATAACCAACACAATCCAGATCATTGGCGTGAAGCATCTGAAGGCATCGTGCAGGCACACCACTACACCATTATCCTTACCTTTTTTATGAAATTATAAACCTTTCCGATCCTTATTCCAGTGACAGTTCATATGTCCGCTGTCGCATCTCCAGATATATCCTGTATTTTTCTATACCAACGGCTATCTTTAAAATCATCTGCCTGCCATGCTTTATCAGCTTTCCTGCCACTTCAACCAGTAACCACCGAACACTCTTGATCGTTTTTCTCTTCCAGCCTTCATGCATGGTTAAAAGCTTCTGGGCTATAAAGAGATTGTATGTCATGATCCCTATCCCAAAGTGAAGGGCATTGCCATAAAAATCACCGCTGGGAAGTCTGTCCATTCCAAAACCACATTTGATCTCTTTGATGTGATTCTCTATATGTGACCGCCCATTGTAGCGCCAAACAACTTCCTCTATGCTTCCTTCCGTGGCATTCGTCGCAATGCAGTGGTAGTGATAATCATCATTGAAAAGATCGCCCTGTCTGTCTTTCCACCTGAGCACAATCATCCGAAAGGCGCTATTCCCTTTACCGGTAACATGAACTGTCTCTGAGATGTCCCTGTCCGTCTGTATCCCATCTCTGGTCTGAAAAGAACTCCATCCTTGCTCAGGTATGGCTCTTATAGAGTCCATAACGGCTTGATCCTTGTCCACGGCAATAAACCAGCGAGCACCTGTGGTGTTCAGGTAGTCCATAACGTCATTGGTATAATACTCACTGTCCAAAAGAACATCCCCTATCTTCTTGTCAGATGGTATCTTACGAAATGCCTTCTTTAAAATATCAAACCTCCCGCCATTATCGTTCCCTGCCTTGAAGTCATAGGCTATGGTCAACCCAAGCTCTTTCAGCGTGGCTACAACGGGTCGGTACCCCTTAAATCCCAAATAGGTCATCATGGCTTCTCGCTTCCCTGACTCTATAATGGTCGGGTCTACAATGAGTGTATATTCCTCTCCCTCGTCTTTCTTTAAAACCTTCCTCACTATAGAATCATTTACCTTTTCCATACCATATATGCCGCCATGCTGACTCATGCGCCTTAGCCAATCCCCTGTGGCTGAAGAACTGGGAATTGTGTCTGATCCAATCGCTTGCCGCAGAGAACCGTCTTCACGTATCTCACG
>JAUVXT010000031.1 GCA_030603465.1 Deltaproteobacteria bacterium | reverse complement strand
GGAAAAGATTTCTCGCTTCACTCGGAATGACTAATTAACGAAACTATAAAACTTTAATAAAAGAAGGAGGTTAATCAGTTATGAAGGTATTGATCGGTGGTATTATAGCGGCAGTCGTGGGACTGATCCTGCTGATTCTTTGGTGGAAATCATTCCTTTTTATACTGATGGGTGGGATTCCAATCTTTCTACTTCTGGGTGGAGCTCTTGCCGTATATGTCGGGATCGATGAGATGAAGGATCAGATGCTCGAGAAAAAGGAAAAGAAAGAGGAAGAAAAACAAGAGGAACTGGAAAAAGCCCAGAAGGAATTAGAGAAGACAAAGGCCGAGGCTGCTAAATACAAGGAAGAACTCAAGAAAACAAAAGCAAAGACAGCAAAAATGAAGGAAGAAAAGTAGACTCCATAACAAAAGCTAGTTATCCTGCTGAAAAAGTTAAAACAATGGTTAGGAGCGCCTGATTTCCCCTCTAATCAGGCAATATAAATTTATACCCACCTTTTTTTTGGAAAAGTGGGAATTAATGCTTGACAATACCGGAAAAAGAAAATAAATCTCATCGACAAGTCTCCGGTATAGAGAAATGCATATGTTAAAAAAAGCAAGCACACATCTTATTATCAAGACCTTACCTGAATGCCGCATCTATATGTATTGATGCCTGCTGCCCATCGTGTGGGTGGGTAAGCAGGCTTTACAATCTTATCTTATTCCCTGTTACAGTTTTTAGTTTATTATTAAATTTAGGTTCTCCCTTCTTATTCAATGGGGGAGTCTTTTCTGAAACATATTCTGGAGGATAGTAAAATGAAGAGAAATATTTTTATGATATCATTGATAGTCACATTCATGACAGCCGTGCTAATACCGGTAGGCGCCACCCCCGCGCTGGGGAAGACCGTTAATCTGACCTACAGTATCTTTTTCCCGCCAACACATGGACAGGCTAAGGCAGGCGTTGCATGGGCGAAGGAAGTAGAGAAACGCACCGGCGGGAAGGTCAAGATTACCGTCTTCCCGGCGGGAACCCTGACAAAGGCAAACCAATGCTATGACGGGGTGGTAAAGGGTATTTCCGACATAGGAATGTCATGCTTTGCATACACGAGAGGACGATTCCCCGTAATGGAGGCGCTGGATCTTCCCCACGGTTACCCGAACGGCAAGGTTGCGACCCGTGTGGCCACTGAGTTTGCCAAAAAAATAAGACCGAAGGAACTTGAAGACGTAAAGGTTCTTTACATCCATGCCCATGGTCCTGGGCTGCTCCACACCAAAAAACCTGTCAGATCAATCGCCGATCTGAAGGGGATGAAGATACGCTCTACCGGTTTGAGCGCAAAGGTTACAAAGGCACTGGGCGGTGTTCCCGTTGCAATGCCTCAGGGCGGCACCTATGAAGCCCTTCAGAAGGGCGTCGTAGAGGGAACATTCACACCGATCGAGACCCTGAAGGGCTGGAAACAAGCCGAGGTGGTGAAATACACGACGGAATGCACCAGCGTGGGGTACACAACCGCCATGTTCGTGGTCATGAACCTGAAGAAATGGAAGGCCCTGCCTCAGGATATTCGAGAGACCATCGAAAAGATCAGCGCGGAATGGGTTGATGTTCACGGAAAGGTCTGGGACGAAGGCGATGAAGAGGGCCGTCAATACGCTCTGAGCCTGGGTAATAAAATCATCCCCCTGTCCGACGCGGAAAGCAAGAAATGGGCCGCAGCAGCCAGACCGCTTATCGACGACTATATAGCTGATAAGGAAAAGAAAAATCTTCCGGGGAAAAAGGCTGTGGCGCTGGTAAAAATCCTTATCAAGAAATACAGCAAATAAATGGATGCCCGTTCATATGACAAGCTTTAATAAGATATTCGGGTAAATAACTATGCTCCGTATCGAGAAGTCAATCACTAAAACGGCCGACTTGTTCAACTGGGTGGCCGCCGCCGCGCTCGTTGGCATGATGCTCCTAACCTGCGCCGATGTCGTGCTGAGACGCTCTTTCAATCATCCCATACCGGGGACGTACGAGATCGTGGGCCTTCTGGGCGCTCTCTTGATTTCCTTTGCTTTGGCCTATACGACGGCCCGGAAAGGTCATATTGCGGTGGAGTTTCTCGTGCAGAGATTTTCTAAAAAGATACAGAGAGGAATTGATGCCGTTAACCAGTTTCTCGGCATCATTCTCTTTGTTATCTTATCGTGGCAGAGCGTACTCTATGCCATGGATTTGAAAGAGAGCGGGGAAGTCTCCATGACTGTGCAGATGCCGATTCATCCCTTTGTCTTCGGCATCGCCATCGGGTGCGCCCTCGTCTCTCTTGTCCTGACACTCGATTTCTACAAATCATTGAAAAGGTTAAGGGTCCAATGAGTCCAACGGTCGTCGGCCTTATAGGCATCGCAGCCCTTTTTTTGCTTATTTTTTCCCGGATGCCCGTGGGCTTTGTCATGGCCATCGTGGGATTCATCGGTTTTGGTGTGCTCGTCTCCTTCGGCGCCTCTTTAAATCTCATCGCAAAGGACATCTATTCTGTCTTCGGATCATACAATCTGACGGTTATCCCCCTCTTCGTCCTCATGGGACAGCTTGCCTTTCATTCCGGCATAAGCAAAAGACTCTTTGCCGCCGCATACAAATTTATCGGCCACTGGCCTGGCGGTCTTGCCATCGCCACCATCGGGGCATGCGCCGGTTTTGCCGCAATCTGCGGATCGACAAATGCGACAGCGGCGACCATGGCCGCCGTCACCCTGCCTGAAATGAAAAGATATAACTACAAACCTGAACTGGCCACAGGTGTCGTTGCCGCCGGTGGAAGTCTCGGGATTCTGATTCCACCCAGTGTCATATTTATCGTCTATGGAATACTGACGGAGCAGTCCATCGGGAAACTCTTCATGGCGGGTCTCATACCGGGACTCCTCCTTACGGGGCTTTTCGTCATTACCATAGTAATCTGGACAACCCTGAGGCCGGAACTCGGTCCCCGCGGACCGAAAGTGGGTTTTGCCGAAAAGATACGTTCACTCCTGGGACTCATAGAGACACTGATCCTCTTTGTACTGATAATGGGGGGACTCTTCTGGGGCTTCTTCACCCCCACCGAGGCGGGGGCCATCGGCGCCTTCGGAACACTTATACTTGCAGTGGTACGACGCAACCTGAGCTGGAAGGGTTTTATTACGTCCCTCTTCGAAACGACAAGGACCTCCTGCATGATCCTTGTCATCGTCGCGGGAGCGACAATCTTCGGTCATTTTCTCGCCGTAACACGGATTCCCTTCGACATAGCAAACTGGATTTCCGCTTTTGACCTTCCCCGTGCCGTCGTCATGCTGATCATAATCCTGCTGTACCTGATCGGGGGCTGCATCATCGATGCACTGGCCCTTATTATGCTCACCATTCCCATCTTTTTCCCCGTGATTGTCAATCTCAATTACGACCCCATATGGTTCGGAGTCATAATAGTGCTGGTTACACAGATCGGCGTAATAACACCCCCCGTCGGCATAAACGTATACGTCGTGAGCGGTGTTGCCAGAGATGTGCCGCTTCACGTAATCTTCAAGGGGGTCATGCCACTCCTCGCGGCATTGATAATAGGGACACTGCTTCTGATTCCCTTCCCGCAACTGGCACTCTTCCTGCCGGGACTGATGGGATAGTCCCGCCTGCATAAGAAGGGCAGCGTCCTCCCCCCAAATAGCTTGAAAGAGGGGGCTTCATTGTGATAACAGACATCCTGAAACCAATACAGTTTTCCAGGACCCCATGATTAAATCAGTGAAAAAAATATTTATCGTTTCCGTAATTACCATCGTGGCCTTAACCTTTCTCAGTGGTTGCTGCTTTTTCCCCAAACAGCGGAGCCACATACGAGAATCCAAGCGCATGCTCGTGACCGCTTACGACGCGGGGCCCGAATCCACCGGATGGAAGAGAAAATATGGGTGTATCGGGCCCGCCGTCTATGCCTATGGCCCCTTGAAAGGCAAGAGAAAAAGGGTGGGAATTACGGCAGACGGAACAAAGGCAACGAAGGGGACGATCGCCGCCGACACACGGCTCTATCCCTTTGGAACGAAGATGTATGTCCCCGGGTATGGCTGGGGAGAGGTCCACGACGTGGGAAGCGCCATAAAGGGAAATCACATAGACGTCTTTTTCCACAGCCGGAAAGAGGCCCTCAAGTGGGGAAGAAAATACCTGAATGTCATTATCCTGAAACCGCGATAATTAAATACTTCCATATTCCCCCCATTCGTTCCATTTAGATTATTATTCTTTCGAACACATTTCCACGTAAAAAATCCGGGATATGAACCCGCTGCGGCTACCCGATAAACTACAGCAAACGGTCTGCTGGCGTGTACTCGAGGTTAAAGGCTTCTGCAACGGCCTTATAGGTCACGTGGCCGTCAACGACATTTGCACCGAGGATGATTTCAGGGTTTTCCTTAAAAGATTTCTTCCAACCCTTATTGGCAATCTCCACGGCGTATGGCAGGGTGGCATTGGTGAGCGCAAGGGTTGACGTTCTCGGCACCGCACCGGGCATGTTGGCCACACAGTAATGAACTACGCCGTCCACAGTATAGATGGGATCCGAGTGCGTCGTCGGTCTGGATGTTTCAAAACATCCCCCTTGATCGATTGCCACATCCACCAGCACGGCACCCCGTTTCATGCTGCTGAGCATTTCTCTGGTTATAAGTTTGGGCGCTTTGGCCCCGGGGATCAGTACGGCTCCCACAACGACGTCGGCTTTCTTGATGAGTTCCCGAATCGTTGCCGGTGAAGAGTAAAGCAAAAAACAATTGGCGGGCATCACGTCGCTAAGATAACGCAGACGATCCAGGATCATGTCGAGAATGTAAACCTTGGCGCCCAACCCGCAGGCCATTTTCGCCGCGTTGACACCGACGATGCCACCTCCCATGACCACCACGTTGCCCGGATCCACCCCCGGCACACCACCGAGAAGCACACCATGTCCGCCCTGGGCCATCTCCAGGTATTTTGCACCCTGCTGGATCGCCATCCGGCCCGCGACTTCGCTCATCGGGGTCAGCAACGGCAAGGAGCGATCGGCCTTTTGAATGGTTTCATACGCGATGCAGACTGCCTTGCTTTTGATCAGTGCGCGAGTCAGCTCTTCGGCCGCAGCCAGGTGCAGATAGGTAAACACGATCTGGCCCTTCCGGATTAATTCATATTCCAAGGGAAGAGGCTCCTTCACATGCATCACCATATCGGATCTATCGAAAATCTCTTTGGCTGTATCGATTACTTCAGCGCCGGCATTCAAATAGATGTCATCTTCAAAACCGCTTCCAGTGCCTGCATTTTTTTCCACAAGAACAGTGTGGCCATTGGAGATCATGACTTCGACACCGGCCGGCGTCATACAGACGCGGTTCTCCTCTGCCTTAATTTCTTTTAAAATTCCAACGATCATGCTTACCTCCATTTCTGTGGTGTGGATAAAAATACATGTCATGTATATCCGGCACTACCGTTGAATCTCGTACCCCATGGGAAACCGATTTAAATTATAAGGAGCAAAGCAGGTTCAATTTTGATATCAACACAACCTGAAATTTCTGTCAAGATTAAATTTGAATTCTCAAGATACTATCTATATATTGCAAACCTCATTGAAGAATCATCCCCTGAGCCACACAATAAAAAGAGCAGAATTCTCCCTGAAAATGTGATAATAACAACCCAATTGACTTATTGGATCGATACAGCAGAGGAGAAAGGACACAAGACATGGTCGACACAGATTCATCACTTCCGTCTGATTTTATCAGGGATATTATTAATGAAGATTTGAAAACCGGCAAACATCAGGGGCGCGTGGCAACACGATTTCCGCCCGAACCAAATGGATACCCACATATCGGTCACGCCAAGTCGGTCTGCCTCAATTTCGGCATAGCAAAGCAATACGAAGGCACCTGTAATCTGCGCATGGATGACACGGACCCCAGCGGAGAAAGCATGGAATATGTGGATTCGATCATTAAAGACGTAAAATGGCTCGGTTTTGACTGGGAGGACCGCCTCTATTTTGCCTCTGACTACTATGATCAACTCTATGAATATGCCCTGCAACTGATCAGTATGGGGAAGGCCTATGTCTGTGAATTAAACGCGGACGAGATCAGGGAGTATCGAGGTTCTTTCAATGAACCGGGGAAAGAGAGCCCCTATCGCAACAGATCGATAGAAGAAAACCTGGACCTCTTCGAGCGCATGCGCGCGGGGGAGTTCGATGAAGGAACCCATGTACTCCGGGCAAAGATTGACATGGCCTCTCCCAATATTACCATGCGAGACCCCGTCATGTACCGTATCAAAAAAGAGACGCACTATCGAACCGGCGACAAGTGGTGCCTCTACCCGATGTACGACTTTACCCATTGCCTGTCCGATTCCATCGAAGGGATTACCCATTCGATCTGCACCCTGGAATTTGAAAATAACCGCCCCCTCTATGACTGGTTTATCAATGAGTTGAAGGTGGAAAATCGCCCGCAGCAGATCGAGTTCGCCCGTCTCAATCTCAGCTTTACCGTCATGAGTAAACGCAGGCTTCTCGAATTGGTGGAAAAGGGACTGGTCAATGGGTGGGACGACCCCCGGATGCCCACACTGGCAGGAATTCGAAGGCGCGGCTACACACCGGAAGCGATCCGCGACTTCTGCGAACGCATCGGCGTGGCCAAGAATGAGAGTATGATCGACATGGCGCTCCTCGAAAATTGCGCGCGTGACGATCTGAATGAAAAATCTCCGCGCGTAATGGCGGTGCTTCGTCCACTCCGCGTCGTTATCGACAACTACCCGGAAGACCGGGTCGAGGAATTCGATTGCCCCTATCACCCACAGAATGAAGATATGGGCACAAGGAAAGTTCCCTTCTCGCGGGTACTCTACATAGAGCAGGGGGATTTCATGGAAAATCCACCCAGGAAATTTTACCGCCTCGGTATCGGCAGAGAGGTGCGGCTCCGCTACGGCTATTTCATAAAATGTGAGAGTGTCGTCACGAATCCCGATACGGGAGAAGTGGTGGAAGTGCACTGCACCCATGACCCGGAAACGAGAAGCGGATTCGCCCCCGACGGCAGAAAGGTGCGCGCCACCATACACTGGGTATCGGCGGACCACTCCCTCCCCGCAGAGGTGCGACTCTATGACCGCCTGTTGAAAGAGGCCGATCCCACGATGAAGGAAGACTCCGATTTCGCGGACTATCTGAATCCCAATTCGCTGGAGATTCTTACATCCTGCCGTGTGGAACGAAGTCTGGCCGGCACGAAACCGGAAAGCCGCTTCCAGTTTGAAAGGACCGGTTATTTCTGCGTCGATTCTGTCGATTCTTCCGCAAAGGCGCTTATATTCAACCAAACGGTCACGCTGCGCGATTCTTGGGCCAGGATATCGAAAAATAAGTAAATTCGGAGATTAACCTGGACCTTTGAAAAACTGAAAAATATGGTTTTGAGGGCGAATCAAGACATAGAATGGTCGAAAAAATGTTCTGAGCATTGAAAAACCATTTTTTCAAAACTTTCCAACCATCAGGGATATAGAAAAAGGGCTCTGCTCAACCGAGCAAAGCCCTTTCCTTTTTTATGGCTGGGAGACAAGGATTCGAACCTTGATTCACGGAGTCAGAGTCCGTTGTCCTGCCATTGAACGACCTCCCAGCATTTCTTTCAGTTAACAGCGCGTATGTGAAGAAGTTTTATATCACCAACAGATTTTATAATCAATATGTAAAATTCTTGTTCCGGGCCACTTTTTTTGCTTTTATCCACCAATTGATGGGGGCTGGTAATGAGTTGATTTTTTGCCATTTCCCGCTTCGCTCGAAATGACAAAAAAAGGAACTGCAACACTCTCTCTCAAGTGGGAGGGTTTGGGTGGGTTAATATTCCGGCGTCAGTTTATCCAACTCGGCCAAGGAGAAAACCGGGCCGTCTTTGCAAATGTATTTCTCACCCACATTGCACCGCCCACATTTGCCGATTCCGCACTTCATCTTCATCTCAAGAGAAGTAATGATATTTTCCTTGGAAAAACCCAGATCAAAAAACACCGGCAGCGTAAAGCGGATCATGATCGGCGGCCCGCATATAACGGTTACGGCATTTTCAGAACTCGGCCCTACCTCTTTGCAAACCGTGGGAACAAACCCTTCCCTGCCCGCCCAGGTCTCATCCCCCTTATCCACCGTAACGTACATATCAATATCATCTCTCTCTTCCCAGGCGGCAAGCTCATTCTTGTATATCAAAAGACCCGGCGTCCTTGCTCCGTACACCACCGTGATATTCCCGAATCTGGACCTGTTGTCTTCATAAAGCATATAATTAACAAGAGATCTCAATGTTGTGAAGGCAAAACCGCCGCCGACAATAACAATGTTTTTCCCTTCAAGATAATCAATGGGCCATGAATTGCCCAAGGGGCCTCTGATCCCTATCTGTGTCCCCTCTTCAAGGTCATGAAGCGCCGATGTTAAAACTCCCGCCTTCTGTACGGTAAACTCGATGTACCCCGGCTGGGTCGGTGACGATGCTATGCCGATCGGGGATTCCCCTTTGCCAAAAATGGAAAGCTCGGCAAACTGCCCGGGTATATACTTAAAGTTTTTTTCATCCTCTTTGTTCACAAAGGACAGCCGGAATGTTTTGATATCGTTGGTATCAACTTCCGTAACAATTTTCGTTATCTCAACAGGAATGGGTCTATACGGGTTATGCATCATCAACTCCCAAATACATCAAACAGTTTAATTGGTTATGGACTCGTAAAAATCGCAATATTTGATATAAGCCTAAAAGCATTGAGTATATGTAATTACTGAATTTCCGCCTTCGCGGGAATGACAAACGGTAGAAATACGCTTTTTTACAAGTCCACCATTGATCAACCAAAAGAAACAATCAAACCGATTCAACCGCCTCTTCAACAACGGTCAGTATATCTATATTAACAGGACATGACCGGGTACACCGCCCGCAACCAACACATGAGGTAACCTCAAAATTGGTCACATAATAGGAAAATTTATGATTGACTCTCTGGCGTAACCTTTGAGATTTCTGCGTGCGGGGATTATGCCCGCTCGCTTCCAGGGTAAAATCGGTAAACATACATGAATCCCAAATTTTTCTCCGCGTACCCTCACCAAATAACGTTTCGTCCTGTATATCAAAGCAATGGCACGTAGGACAAACAAAAGTGCATACCCCACAGTTCAGACAGGGAGCCGCTACCTTCTCCCAGTATGGACTTCCAAACATGTCCCTCAATTTTCCGGCAACCCCTTCCAGCGAAAGGGTGCGTGTCTCCAACTCGGCACCTTTCTTGAGTCTTTCCTCAAAATATTTTCTATCTTCCTCCAACGCATCCTCAAGGGTATCGACTGAACTGAGAAGCTTCTCTCCCTTTTCCGTTATTGCCTTCAAAAGGAGATTCTTTTCACCTTTGACCATAAACACATCGCTTCCGGTGGTATCGGCGGCATGTATCCCAAATGCGCCATAAAAATCGGCGGGATCAACCGCGTCAAAGGCATAACCCATAATTGTCGTGTTCTTTCTCCTGCTTTCCCAGTACGGATCAACGATTCCACCGCGTGTAAAGAGCTTATCCATAATCTCGAAGCTTTTTACATCACAGGGTCTTATCCCAAACGCGATCCTCGGTTCGAAATCAAGGGATATCTCTTCAATGTCTGTTGTCTCTTTTTTCAGCCTGTACCGAACCATATCATCGGTTTGGGGAAAGAATACACACTTGGGACTTTGCAGAGTATTGTAAAAATCAAGGGTGACATCACCGGCATTCTTGATTTCCTGGAAATCGACACCGGCATCACCCTTTACGGGAGCAAAAAGTGTCCCTTTTTCAATCAAGGCAGACACAAATTCATTTAATTTTTCGAGTCCTATCTTCTTTAACACGACACTCTCCTTGGTAAACTATAACAAAACGCAGTTTCTGCCGGGCACAAAGTAAATTTGTTCCATTGGTTTGATTGGTTAACCAATTAAACTGTTTTTTCTTTTTTACAATAATATCTCGTCCGAATCTTCCATCTTGAAATCAACCATGACCTGCTTGTCATCCAAACTCATGCCCGACACCTGGTCAAACATCTCTTCGCACTCTTTTGAAACCTTTTTATGAAACAGATGAAGAGGAATATCCACGGGACAGGCCCGCGAACACTCTCCGCAATCGATACACCTCCCCGCCAGATGATAGAAACGGGTCAGATGAAACATGAGGTTACTTTCGAGGGACGGAGATTTGTCTGCCCAGCGGGGTTGAGACTGATCGATAAAACATGGATCACAGTAACACATGGGGCAGGCTTTGCGACACGCGTAACAGCGTATGCACTTCGAAAATTCCTTGCTCCAAAACTCCCACCGTACATCAAGTTCCATCTCTTCCAGTTCCTTAAGAACATCATAGGGCGAGCCATCGTCGCGCTCCGTGACCTCATCCCCGAGAAGAATATCATATAAAACAGGATTGGGTAAATTGCATGCCGTGCTATTATCTATTGCTTTTCCGGTTTTGGAATCAATCATATCTCGATAGGGGATACCCAATATCACTATATCTTCTCTCTTTACCTTTTCCTCCTGCATAAGCACGATCAATGTCCTGCTGTCACAACTTTTTACCGCTATAGCAATTTTGGTCCCAAGAGGATATTCAGTAAGATATCTGGTCATATTAAAGGTACAATATTCATCGAATACAATGTTATCTACATCAGAAACAGCCTTGGCGGCATAGGGCATCGGGTGTTTCTCATCATATCCCCTGCCATACGCGAGAACGACCTCCGCCTCACCACTTTCCAGAAGTCTTTTTGCCTCCTGCTTCAGTCTGTTTTCAATATCTTTCATGTCTCAATATCCTTTTTCACCTTGAACTTGGTCTGCGGCCCCAACGCCCTGATCTCTTCGGTAAACTCTTTTACAACCTCGGCAAATTTAATCCCGTCAGAAGCCGATATCCACTCAACCCGAAATCTCTCCGGTTCCAGCCCTGCAAATTCAAGTATCTTCTTGGTTATGGCAAGCCTTCTTCTGGCGTAGTAATTGCCGGTTGAATAATGGCAATCCCCCGGCTCACAGCCGCCGATCAGCACGCCGTCAGAACCCAGTTGAAAAGCCCTGAATATAAAGGCCGGATTGACACGGCTGGAACACATAACACGGGCGACCCTCACATTATGAGGATATTGTACCCTCGTCGTACCGGCCAGATCAGCACCCGTATAGGTACACCAGTTACATGCTATACCCAGTATCTTGGGCTCAAATTCCATAATTATCCCCTTTAAAATTCCATTAATCCTTCCATCTCGCCTATAAACTGATCATTGGTGAAATGACGCGCAATAATCGCCCCTGTCGGGCAGGATGCCGCGCAAAGACCGCAACCCTTACACAGGGCTTCATTTATTTCAGAAACATTCTTTTCAACATCAAAGGAAGGAGCGCTATAAGTACAGACCCTCACGCAATTCTGGCACCCACAGCATACATAGGGATCAACATATACGGTTGCAGCCTCCAGCTCCAGCTGCTCTTTGCCAACAATCGTCAGCGCCTCCGCTGCCGCACCAATTGCCTGGGCTACGGTATCCGGTATATCCTTCGGTCCCTGACAGGCCCCTGCAAGAAACACCCCGTCCGTAGTAGTTGACAGAGGGTCCAGTTTAGGATGTTTCTCTCTGAAGAAGTTATCTTTATCCACACCGATATTAAAAGTTCTGGCAACCTCTCCGGCATCAGCCTGAGCCTCCATAGCCGGTGAAAGAACAACCATATCAACGGGCAAGCGCATGAACTGACTCGATAATGTATCCTCAACCTCAACGATGAGTTTCCCTTCTTCATCGGGACTGACTGTCACATCCGTTACCCTGGCTGCTTTTCCACGGACAAATTTTACATTCTCCTCAAGAAGCCTGTTGTAGAATTCCTCGTAACCCTTGCCGAAACATCGCATATCAATATAGAGTTGGTAGACATCGGCAGACGTCTTCTCCTTAAAGAGATGGGCAAATTTCAAGGCATACATGCAACACACCCGGCTGCAATATTCGTGATAGTTCGTATCACGGCTGCCTATGCAATGGAGTATCGCGATACTTTCAGGCTCTTTCCCATCCTTCATCACAACCTTACCTTCGGTAGGACCGGTTGAATTAAACAGCCTCTCCACCTCGAGGGCATTATAGACGCCCGGGTATTTGCCATAACCATATTGAACGAGCGGTGTTGTATCCATCAAACCGTATCCGGTGGCAGCGATTATCGCGCCAACCGTAATATCGCGATATGTATCCTCCTGCTCAAAATCTATGGCATCCTGCTCACAGACCTGCTCACAGACCCGGCATTTCCCCTTCTTGAAATAGATACAGGTTTCTCTATCGATGACAGGTTTTTGGGGAACGGCTTGGGGAAACGGGATATAGATAGACTTTCTCTTGTCCAGCCCTTCATCAAATTCCGAGAGCCCCCTGCCCGGACATTTTTCCATGCAGGAAAGGCAGCCATTACACTTATCGTGGTCAACATAACGTGCCTTCTGCTTTACCGTAACATCAAAGTTCCCCACAAATCCCTTAACTTCTGTCACCTCACAGGAGGTCATCAAGTCAATATTGGGATTTTGCAGAACCGCGTCCATCTTTGGAGTCAATATGCAGGCGGAACAATCCAAGGTGGGAAAGGTCTTGTCAAACTGCGCCATGTGACCGCCAATCGTAGGGCTCTTTTCTACCAGATACACCTTCTTACCCGTTGCGGCCAACTCCAGCGCCGCCTGGATACCGGCAATCCCGCCGCCTACAACCATAGCTTCCGGATTGACATCTATGAACCGCGACTCAAGGGGGGCAAGCAAATGCGTGCGGTAAACGGCCCCATTAATTAAAGCCTTCGCTTTTGAGGTCGCTTCATCTTCATCTTCTATCACCCAGGAACACTGCTCACGAATATTGACTATTGTCAGCAGATACTGGTTCAACCCGGCGCCTTCCGCCACCTTGCGGAAGGTCTTTTCATGCATGAGAGGCGAACAGGCAGCAACGATAACCCCGTCCAGATTACATTCCTTAATCTTCTCCTGGATTAGCTCCTGTCCCGGAGTGGAACACATAAACTTATAGCCTTCCGCCACGACGACACCGGGCAGCTCTCCGGCAAATTCGACCACATCATCAATCCGCACCGTTTTGGCTATATTCATACCACAGTGGCAGACGAAAACACCTATTCTGCTCATAAGAACTCCTTGTGAATAACTACTCAGTGCCAAAGGCACAGAGACATAAAGTTATTTGGCTCGTATTTTATTGATCAAACCACTAATTTTTGCCAAACAACAATATCTCTGTAGCTTTTCATTTTTTTTCTATTCTTTGTGCCTTTGGTACTTTGTGCCTCGTAACTACTCATACCTGAGTAGTACGTCACTCCAGACTGTCGAGGATTAATTCCGTTATATCCTTCACCTTTATCTTTTCATCGGCATTCGTTGTCTTGACGCTGTCTTCCAGCATTGAGATACAGTAGGGACACGTAGTAGCCAGCATAGTCGCGCCTGTTTCCAGGGCTTCCTCCAGCCGCAGGTCGCTCAGTCTCTCCCCTTTATCCCTTTCGGTCCACAATCCGCCGCCACCGCCGCCACAGCACATAGCCTGTTCCCGGCTCTTCTCCATTTCCACAAGTTCTACACCGGGCATCGACCTTAATATGTCCCGGGGCGCACCATAAATTCCGCTGTGCCTCCCCAGATAGCATGGATCATGATAGGTTATCTTCGTTTCGCCAAGATCCTTTTTGGGTACAATCTTTCCATCCCGGATGAGATTGGCGAGGAGTTCCGTGATGTGGATAATTTCATATTTTCCGTCATATTCCTGTTTGAAGGTATAATAGCAGTGAGGTGAATTCACGATGATCTTCTTCACCTTGTTTGATTTAAAAATTTCTTCATTGTTATTTTTAAGACGCTCAAAAAGAGCCGTGTCACCAACCTTGCCTGCGCTTTCCCCGCAACAGTTGATATCCGCACCTAAAAGTCCCCAGCTTATACCCGCCCGATTCAGTATCTCAGCTGTGGCCCGTGCAACCCGGATGTTCCTGGGATCATAACAAACAGTACAACATGTAAAATACAGATACTCCGTATCTTCGGAAAAATGCGGATACTCGCCCTCATACCAGTCATTTCTCTCATCCGGTTCCCCTGACCAGGGGTTCCCGCGTGAGGAAAGACTGCCTACAAAGACACGCAGGCTCTCGGGAAGCAGACCACCCTCCGAATATGCCCTTCTCACGGCCCTGATCACATCAATGATCTCAACCCCCCGGGGACACCTTGAGACACAAAAATTGCAGGTGGAGCAATGCCACATAAACTCCTCAATCCCGTCAAACCCAAACTGCCCCTGCCTGATGAGTTTTCGAACATTAAACTCCGTTATAGAACTCCATGGACAGGTTCCGGTACACGTCCCGCATTGATAACACTTCCTTAACGCCTCACCGCCGGCCTCTTCGATAACTTGCGATATTTCAAGGTATGGCGTGACTGGTGCTGACATTATTTATCTCTCCCATTCGTTGTTCATATAAAATTTTCTTGCAGTATCACCGCTGTGGCCTATATCAAAACTTAACACATATGTCAACACTACTGTTCGGATCCTGCGATTCAGACACTGTAGAGCCCAGATGGCGGATAGGAGTATGGTTCGGGGTGCCATGGTTACAGCACAGCATGGAAAGAGAGTGAACACGGTCTTCTGACAGAGACAAATAGCTTGATGTGTATATCGGGATGATTA
>JAUVXT010000049.1 GCA_030603465.1 Deltaproteobacteria bacterium | reverse complement strand
ACGGGGTCAAAAAACTGGTTGTCGATCCCGTTATGGTGGCCAAGGGGGGCGCAAAACTTATCAGGGACGAGGCGAAAGAGACGCTCATTCATGAACTCCTGCCCCTCGCCTTTATCGTGACACCCAATATTCCCGAGGCGGAAGAACTGACGGGGATGAAAATCGAATCTATCACGGATATGAAAAGAGCGGCACAGGCGATCAGGACGATGGGTTCCATTAATGTTCTGGTAAAGGGCGGTCACATGACGGGAGATGCCGTTGACATTCTCTACGATGGTGAGGAATTTTATGAGTTCCGCTCTGAAAGAATCGATACAAAAGATACCCACGGCACGGGCTGCACGATTTCCTCGGCCATCGCGACGGGGATCGGGCAGGAAATGCCGGTGAAAGAGGCGGTAAAACGGGCGAAGGACTATATAACGACGGCGATACGATTTTCGCTTCGCATCGGAGGCGGGCATGGTCCCACAAACCATTTTGCCTATCTCTTGAGAGATAGTGAAAGATAAAGGACAATAACCGTTAATAGCGCAAATAAAGGTTTTTAAGTGCTTGAAGTTTCTAACCTGACAAAGAGTTTCAGCGATCTCACCGTATTGGATGGATTCGACCTCAAGGTAAAAAGGGGGAGATTTACCACTCTGGTGGGGGCCTCCGGCTGCGGGAAGAGCACATTCTTTGATGTCTTGACCGGTGTTGTCCCGCGGGATGCCGGCGATATTGTGTGGATGGGTGAAGATGTCCCCAATCTGGGCAAAAAGGCTGCCTATATGCAGCAGAAAGACCTGCTTTTGCCCTGGTTGTCACTCATCGACAATGCCCTTCTGCCGGCCCGTATCGCTAAAAGGGATAACGGGGCAAGAGAAAAGGGATTATCACTCTTCAATCGCCTGGGACTTGACGGATTTGAAGATTATCTTCCCCGCAAGGTGTCGGGTGGCATGCGTCAGCGCTGTGCCCTTGTCCGGACCCTTATGTTTGAACACGACCTGGTGCTTCTCGACGAGCCCCTGTCCGCCCTCGATGCAATTACGAGAAGAAGCCTTCAGTCGCTGCTTCTTCTGCTTCAGAGTGAGTTCAATAAGACCATTCTCATGATAACCCACGATGTTGAGGAGGCCCTTCTCCTTGCCGATGAAGTCCTTGTCCTTCGCGCTTTCCCCATGACCGTTTGCGAAAGCTTTGTCCTAGATACGCCGAAACCAAGGCGGGGAGACGATCCTGATATTCTCAAAATAAAGGAACATATCCTTCAGGTACTTGAGAGTGAACATTTAAATGGCTCCGCATCTTTCGAAAATCGGGATTCTGAATCGGGAGTCGGGGACATATTATGAAGAAATCTACTTTAATCTCACTCACTCTGATTATGACGGTTCTCGCAGTCTGGGAAATGGCCTGCCGCTTTTTTGAGGTTCCCGATTTTATTCTTCCCGCACCGGTTCAGATTGTTACTGTGGTCTTGGTGCAGGCGCCCATTATTTTACCCCATGCGGCGGTTACGGCGCTGGAAATTATTCTGGGAATATTTCTCTCCCTTCTAGTTGCGCTTCCACTGGCGACGGTAATGTTTGTCAGACCCTCTATAGGTAAGGCGCTTTCCCCCTTTCTCGTGGTGTCGCAGGCGATTCCTGTCTTTGCGCTGGCCCCCCTCCTGGTGATCTGGCTCGGTTATGGCATTGCGAGCAAGGTCTTGATGGCCGCCATCATCATCTTTTTCCCCATAACGGTCAGTCTTCTGGAGGGGTATAGAGACTGCGGGGACGAATATGTCATGTTCTTCCGTTTAATGGGCGCGGGATTCTGGGATGCCCTGCGACTCCTCTATTGGCCCTGGGCGCTCCCATTCTTTTTTGCCGGGTTGAAGGTCGGCGTCACCGTTGCCACCATCGGCGCCGTCATAGGAGAGTGGGTGGGGGCTCAGATGGGTCTCGGATATCTCATGATTCAGGCCAATGCCCGCCTCAAGGTTGATATGGTTTTTGCGGCTATTTTATGGCTCTCTGTCATGGGGCTTTCCCTGTGGGCCTTTGTAGGATTTTTGGAAAAGAAAATTATTACATGGAAATAAAAGGAGTATTACGATGAAAAATGGATTGAAAACAATGATTGCGGGGATTCTGTTCGTTTTCCTCTTCGCTTTACCCGTCCATGCCGCCCAGAAGGTGACGATTATGCTGGACTGGTACCCCAATATCGATCATCTCCCGCTCTATGTGGCGCAGGAGGAGGGATATTTCACAGACGAGGGGATCGATATCAAAATTCTGAGCCCTTCGGCGACGACGGATGCCCTGAAACTGGCCGCCTCCAACAATGTCGATCTGGCAATATCCTATGCTCCCCAGGCGATTATGGGCGCCTCCGAGGGGTTGAACATCAGGGTGGCGGGGAGGCTCGTGGAACATCCCCTCAGTGTCCTCTTATTCCTCGAGGGTAAGGGGATAGAAAAACCGGCCGATCTGGAGGGCAAGGTCATCGGCTATACCGTGCCGGGGATGATGGACATATTGACCGACGCCTTCACGCAGATTAACGGAATAAAGAAATACACCCCCATAAATGTGGGATTTGCCATAGTTCAGTCGCTGGTGTCGGGGAGGGTGGATGCCATCATGGGACCCTACAAGAACTATGAAACGGTAGCGCTGGAAGAGAAGGGCTATCACGCAGGTTACTTTGAACTCGGTCAGTGGGGCATCCCCGATTACGACGAACTGGTCTTTATAACGGGCGAGGAGACGCTGAAGAAAAAGGGCGCCGCCATCAAGGGTTTTATCGACGCCGTCGACCGGGCCATTGGTGAGACGAGAAAAAATCCTGAAGTGGCACTGAAAAGGTATTTCAAGGCCCTGCCCGAAGCGCCGCGGGAAATGGAGACAAAGGCATTCAGAATCACTTTGCCGCTATACGCCCACAATCAGAAACATGATCTGAAACGCTGGCAGAGGTTTGCCGACTTTTCGTACCAGTATGGACTGATTGAAAGGCCCGTCGATACGGCCGGGCTTGTACACTTATGGAGTGATTAGCACTACAACGCCACTTACCATTTCAGATGTCATTTCGAGGAGCGAAGCGACGAGAAATCTTATTATAAAACAAATAGTTAAAGATTTCTCCCTTCGGTCGAAATGACAAGTGTCGTTGTAGGATTAGGAGGTTTTTTCAATGAAGGTATCGTCGAAGGAGATATGGGAATCTGTGGAAGCAATCAGAGCACAGGCGCCCCTGGTGCATAATATCACCAATTATGTGGTCATGAACACTACGGCCAACGCGCTCCTTGCCATCGGCGCATCACCCGTCATGGCCCATGCCTGTGAAGAGGTGGAAGAGATGGCAGGCATTGCGAATGCTCTGGTCATAAACATAGGAACGCTCAGTGAGCACTGGATTTCAGCAATGTTCAAGGCGGCGGAAAGGGCCGGAGAGCGGAAAATTCCCGTTGTCTTTGACCCCGTGGGCGCCGGGGCGACAAAATACCGGACCGACACGGCACGAAAATTCGTGGAATCCTTTTCCCCCGCAATAATCAGGGGTAACGCTTCGGAGGTTATGGCGCTCGTAACGGAGGATATCAGAACAAAAGGGGTGGACAGCTCTGCCGCTTCATCCGATGCGGTAGAGATCGGACGTTCGTTAAATGCCGCCTCGGGTAGCGTTGTCTGCATAAGTGGTGAAACCGATTATATCGTCGATGGCGACGCAGTGGCAGAGATCAGGAACGGTCACCCGATGATGCAGCGTGTCACAGGATTGGGATGCACGGCGACGGCGCTGTGCGGGGCCTTCGCGGCGGTTGAGAAGAATG
Source organism: Deltaproteobacteria bacterium (assembly GCA_030603465.1). Classification (GTDB taxonomy): domain Bacteria; phylum Desulfobacterota; class Syntrophia; order Syntrophales; family UBA2210; genus JAFGPZ01. The sequence goes on along the minus strand of JAUVXT010000049.1, from coordinate 8,567 downwards.
CCATGGCCGCGGCGGCACAGGCTATGGCGGTCATGGGTATTGCCGGAGAGATGGCTGCCTGGATGGCCGAAGGGCCCGCCAGTCTACAGAGCCGTTTTATCGATATCCTCTATAATATGACCGAATCGAATATTGAGCGGCACCTTAAGGAGGAGGATTAGAATGAAGGGGTTGTATCTGGTGACGGACCGGGCGCTCTGCGGTGGCAGATCTCTCGAAGATGTTGTCCGGCAGGTCGTCCGTGGCGGAGCTTCCTGTGTTCAACTCCGCGAGAAGGATATTTCAACGCGGGACTTTGTCGACGAAGCCCACAACATAAAGAAACTGCTGTCTCCCTTCGATGTTCCCCTGATTATTAACGACCGTCTCGATGTGGCCCTCGCCGTGGGAGCGCATGGCGTGCATGTGGGACAGAACGACATGCCCTACGCGATTGCCCGGAAACTGATGGGACCGGAGGCCATTGTCGGTGTGTCCGTCGAAACCTGGGACGATGTGGAAATGGCCGAAGAACTTGACTGTGACTACATCGGTGTCAGTCCCGTTTTTGAAACGCCGACCAAAACGGACACAAAGGGGGCCTGGGGCCTCGAGGGGCTGAAGAAGATAAAGGAATATTCCAGGCACAGTCTTGTTGCCATAGGGGGCATAAACGAAAGGAACGCTGCCGAGGTGGTGGCCGCCGGCGCCGATTCCATAGCCGTCGTATCTGCCCTGTGCAGCGCCGAAAATCCCTGCGAAGCGGCACGGGGGCTTGCCGGTATATTCCGGGGAATAAAGTAAGTTTCATTTCACACCAGTGAGAGGAGTGACCCTATGAAAAGGGAACGATTAGTAATCTTTGATTATTCGGGAACTCTGAGCATGGAGGCGGCCCTCTTTTCGAGACCGGAGAGACTGACTATAGAGTTGAAAGTGAGTGGTCTTGCCGATCTGGGGATTACAACTTCCGATCTGTTCTGGACGGAGATTGTCAATCCCACCTGGGAAGAGGGGAGCTTGAGCAGGATCGGATACGCAACGGTAATGGAACGATCCATAAGAGAAGGTCTGAACCCCGATGTTCCCGAAGCGGTGATAGAGCGTGCCGTTTCATCCTTTGTGAGGCGGTACCTTGGGAATTCGGTGATCGAGCCTCGGTGGCGGTCGATACTTGAACGGGTGGAAGGAGACGAGACAATCTGTGGCGTGGTAGCGACGGATCACTATGCCGAAACCACCGGTTACATCATCGAACATCTAGAAACTCTGGGTATAAAAGCTGTTTCTGCAGACTCTGCCGACACTATTATGCCGGGCCAGATCTATGTCGCCAATTCAGCCGATTTTGGCTCTCACAAGGCGGATCCCATGTTCTGGGGAAAGCTGAAAAAATGTCTGCCGTTGGGGGGAGTAACCGCGATAATGATTGTGGATGACTTCGGTTTTAACGAAACAGCGGGCGATGCCTATGCCGCGCTGGCAAAGGTGGATAAAAGGAAGGCCCTCACTGCAGCCCTTTTGAAGGGTGTCTTTTCGGCGCCTGTGGAAATGGTTTCCTTTATGATCGACGAACCGGACGGGGGGCTTAAACCGGGAAGTATGGAAAAAAGGATTGCAGAAGAGATATCGCAGGTATCGGATCTGATAGCAGACCATCTCTGGCCCCCACGGAAGCCATGAACATCTGTCTGTATCGGAACTTTTGCGCCTATGGGATTCCAGCCCGTTGAGCAATATATGTGTTTGCACAAGTAGCCTTTGTAATTATCTCCGAGTTGACCACTTTTTATGAATCCATCTTCCCTGTTTGAGTGGTTAAAATTAGAGAAAGATCAGTCCCTGCTCTCTAAACCCACATAGTTGGTTCGCTGTTCGCTATGTATATGGGTTCTGCCTCATGCACCTTCAGACGTCCCTTTGTCAGCGTTACCCTTCCGTCCGGTAACTGCGGGCGTTTTACTTCCAGTGTTTCCGCCAGAAGGTCAGTAGGTGCGTCATGCCAAGCACAGATAAACCTCCCTGCAGCAAGCTGAAGGGTACAAATAGTAAAAAGAAAAAGTTCCAATTTGATCTAATTATAAGGGATGATCCGATTTTCCCTTGACATTCATTTTTTTATATTATATTTAGACTGAAAAACTAAAATAGTCCAGATAGTATAATTATGAGGATAAAATAAATGAAACAGGAAAAGTTAGAATCAATACTTGATGCGGCAAGAAATATGTTCGGAAGGTATGGTATTCAGAAAACAAACTTACATGAAATAGCCCGTATGGCGAGGGTCGCCAAGGCAACCATCTATAATTATTTTGGCAGTAAGGATCAAATATATCTGGAGGTTCTCAATCGTGAAGTCAACGACATTATTGAAAAGATATCGGCTATTGTTGAGGATGCAATATCTCCGGCAGATAAGCTCAGAGTATTCATGCATGCAAAGTTTCGTTACATGAAGGAGGCCATTAATATTTTGAACCTCAGCCGTGAAGGAATAGATAAGTTGCTTCCAAAGACAAGCAGTATCCGTGACCGTCTTTTCTCAAAGGAGGTGAGCATTCTCCACTCAATTCTTGAGAAGGGTGCAGATGAAGGGATTTTTCATGTTTCAAATATAATGCTTACGGCACAGGCGATCGGGTATGCCCTAAGGGGCTTTGAAACAACCTGGCTGCTGAAAGAAAACGATAATGAGATCGAAGCGCACCTGGATAATCTGTCCAATATCCTTTGCAGTGGAATTCTCATTAGAAAGGAGAGGATCTGAAATTGTTATATTATCTGTTTCTCTTTACCTTTTTTTCAATTATCGGGTGGGTGCTTGAGGTAATTTTCCGTTCCCTTAATGCAAGAGCTTTTGTCAATCCGGGATTTTTAAGAGGCCCTTATCTTCCGATTTATGGAATCGGCGCCCTCATTCTCACTTCCTGTGTGGCGCATATGCAGGGGAGCAATTTGCTCATAAAATGCCTGGTCTATCTTCTCGTAACAACGGGACTCGAATTTATAACAGGATTTATCTTTGAAGGATGCCTGAATATCCGCCTCTGGAATTATTCGGAGAAGAAATTCAGAATAAAAAATTATATCTGCCTGCAATTTTCCATCTACTGGCTGCTCCTGGCATTTGCCTTCGAGTATCTTGCATTACCCATGTATCTCCCCTTTTTGAACCTCTTGAATCCTGTTGCTGTGGATATCTTCGCTATTGTTGTGTCTGGAGTTATATTTGCCGACTGGACAGTCAGATGTGCCGGGATCATCTGGGAAAGAAAGGGGAAAAGAAGGCTATTGTCAGGTGATGATGAATCAGAATTTATGGATATTGCAGGGCCGTTGATTGAACACCCTGCAGTTCAAAGACTGGCAGGGTTCGGACATCATCGTGACAAGACCCGTCTTGATCACAGCGTGGAGGTGGCATGGCATAGTTTCCTGCTGTCTAAAAGATTGTCTTTGGATTGTGATGCAATAGTTAAAGGCGCATTGCTCCATGATCTCTTTTTTTATGACTGGCTTCGTGAGGGACCAAGGCTGCACGGTTTCCGTCATCCCTGGATATCCCTGAGAAACGCCAGAGAAGTGACAATCCTCTCAAAAAAAGAAGAGGATATTATCATAAAACATATGTGGCCTCTTACAATAATACCTCCCAGGTACATGGAATCCTGGGTTGTGTGCCTGGTAGACACCTGCTGTACAGTAAAAGACTATCTATCGGTTAGGCAGATCGTCTGGAGTTCACAAGATAAAAGGCCTGGAGTGTTCAGTTGGCTCAATCAATTATAATGAGAGGATATTAAGCTACACAATGGTTGAAGATTACAAAAACAGTTACCCTGCAGGTATTGACATAGGTTCTACTACAGTCAAAGTGGTGATCTGTGATGATTCCGGAAGACCGGTTTTCTCCCGCTATCGTCGTCACAACGCCGTGATATTGGATACAGTTCTGTACATCCTTAAAGAAGCACATGATGAGATGGGGGATGTTCAGTTGGATCTGACTGTTACAGGTTCAGCAGGCATGGGAGTTGCGGAATCCCTTGGTATTCCATTTGTTCAGGAGGTTGTGGCTTCCGCAAAGCTGATAAAGAAAATATATCCTGAGGTCAGGACACTTATCGAAATTGGTGGTGAAGATTCAAAGGTTGTATTTTTTGATGACCGGTTCCGTCCCGATATCAGGATGAACGGAAGCTGTGCCGGCGGCACAGGAGCATTTATCGACCAGATGGCCGTATTGTTGGATGTATCAATTACTGATTTGGACCGATTAGCGAAAGAAAGCACTTCAATACATCCAATAGCCTCCAGGTGCGGTGTATTTGCCAAAACGGACATTCAAGCTCTTTTGAGCAATAAGGTTTCCAGGGAAGACATTGCGGCATCCGTTTTTCATGCTGTGGCGCTTCAGGTAATTACCACCCTTGCCCGCGGCTCTGATATCAAGAAGAAGATTCTTTTTGCAGGTGGTCCCCTTAAATTTTTTCCACAATTACAAAAGGCCTTTATCGACATCCTTGGTCTGAACGAAAAGAAAGATTTTGTTATCCCTGAGTACCCTGAATTCATCCCTGCCATAGGTGCAGCTCTGGTAAATAGGGACAGCGCCCTTTTTATTGGCTGCAGAAACAACACCTTTTGCTCTTTGAGTAAAAAGGGCGCTGTCCCTATTTACCGCAAGATTGAGATCCAAAAGCTCATTCAATTGATAAAAACAGACAAAACACGAGTGCCACAGACATCTGAATCCAACAGGCTTCCCCCGCTGTTTAGTAACTCTGAAGAATTTCAGGTCTGGGAGAAAAGACACGCAGGGCACAATGTGAAAAAAACAGATATCTCTCAGATTAAGGACAGGAAGTGTTTTTTAGGTATTGATTCCGGGTCCACCACAACAAAGATAGCTCTTATTGATGATCAGAAAAGGGTTGTACTGACATACTATGCACCCAATAATGGTGATTCCATTGATGCAGTAAAAAAAGGGTTGAAAGAGTTTCAGGGAGAGTTCAAACGGGCCGTAGTAACACCGGATATTGTCAGGACAGCGGTAACCGGTTACGGGGAAGACCTCATCAGAGCCGCTTTTACTATGGATTGCGGCGTAGTAGAAACAATGGCGCACTACCGGGCGGCAAGGTCTTTTGACAAAGATGTATCGTTTATCCTCGATATCGGCGGTCAGGATATGAAGGCCATTTATGTCGATGATGGCGCCATATCAGACATTCAGATTAATGAGGCCTGCTCCTCCGGATGCGGTTCCTTTATTGAGACTTTCGCCCATTCACTCGGATATGATGTTTCTGAATTCGCCGGGCTTGCGTGTCAGGGAAATGCACCCTTCGATCTGGGGACCAGATGCACGGTCTTTATGAATTCAAGGGTTAAGCAGGCGCTGCGCGAGGGCGCAACCGTCTCGGACATCTCCGCAGGTCTTGCATATTCGGTGATAAAGAATTCCCTGTACAAAGTCCTCAAACTGAGAGATTCTGAAACACTGGGTGGAAAAATCGTTGCCCAGGGAGGCACATTTCGAAATCCCGCAGTCCTGCGCGCCTTTGAAATCCTGCTTGGGCGAGAGGTAATACGCCCTGATATTTCTGAATTGATGGGCGCGTATGGGGCGGCGCTTACTGCGCTTCAGAACTATCAGGCAGACTCCTCTGAGGTTTCACAATTTTACGGATTCAGTCCATTTGATCAGGAAGTCGGCTTTACCACAAAAACTCTCCATTGTAAGGGATGTGAAAACAGGTGCGGTGTAAAGAGATTGTTATTTAAAAACGGCAGGAGTTATTTTACCGGTAACCGCTGTGAGCGTTATTTTACAAATGGGACTTCATCTAAAGAACATGGGGAAAATCTTATAGCCGCAAAGTTCAGGCTGCTCTTTGACCGCAAAACGGAACCGGACAGGTCACCTATTTTGACATTTGGTATCCCCCGTGCCCTGAATATGTATGAGAACTTTCCTTTCTGGTGCGTCTTTCTTGTGGAGTGTGGCTTCAAGGTGGTTCTATCTGATACATCCAGTACTGGATTGTTTGAAAAGGGAACCGGAACTGTTATGTCGGACAATATCTGCTTTCCGGCAAAGCTCGTCCACGGCCATGTAGTCGATTTAATAGAAAAGGGTGTTGACCGGATATTTTATCCGACGGTAGTTTATGAAAATAAACACCGCGATACCATGAACAGCTATAACTGTCCTGTCGTCACAGGATATCCCGATGTTCTTAGAAGCTCCATTGATCCGGAGGGGAAATATGGGATACCGATGGACAGCCCTGTTATCAGTTTTAAGGATACCTCGCTTCTCAAAAAGCAGCTTTATTCCTTTGCAAGACAATTTGGAATCAGCAAAAATCTCGTTTGTCAGGCCATGAACAAAGGGATAGCAGCTCATAGAGAATATAAAAATCAACTTAAAGGAATGGCCGTCAATATTATTGATAATGCCGGAACAGATAATCGTCTTCTCGTCGTGTTGGCAGGAAGACCTTACCATGTTGACCCGCTGGTCAATCATGGTATTCCCGAGCTGCTCGCAGGGATGGGGGTTGACGTAATTCCTGAAGATGCCGTTCCTGTAACCGGAAAATGTGCTCTGAAAGACAGCAAGATCCTCACACAGTGGTCATATACGAACAGACTCCTTGCCGCTGCAAAGTATGTGGCTGATACTGAATATACGGAACTGGTTCAAATCACATCCTTTGGTTGTGGACTGGATGCCATATCCGCTGATGAGGCAAGAGAAATAATAAAAGATGCCGGAAAGATTTATACTCTGATCAAGATGGATGAAATCACCAATCTTGGAGCGGTAAAGATCCGGCTCCGCTCCATGCTGGAGGCGATAGAAGAGGCGAGAGGCAAAGGACAGAAGGTAAAGGGAATAAAGAAAAAAACAAACCGCGCTTTTATGTCGGAAGACAGGGGGCGGACTATAATTGTGCCATGGTTTTCTCCGTTATATTCGCCACCAATACCCGCCCTTTCCAGAACCATCGGTCACAAGTTAGAGGTACTTCCACCCCCGGACAGGGCTTCTGTGGATACTGGTCTCAAGTATATCAACAATGACATGTGTTATCCCGCTATTATTGTCGTAGGAGATATTATTAAGGCATTACAGTCAGGGAAATATGACCCGAAACGCACGGCTGTCATGCTCACCCAGACGGGAGGACAGTGCAGGGCGTCCAATTATGTTCCTCTCACAAAAAAAGCACTCATCAGCGCGGGTTTTAGCGATGTGCCTGTTTTGTCACTTTCAATGGGTGATGCCAACCCGCAGCCGGGATTTACCATAGATAAAAAGGGATTGATTAAACGACTGGGCATGGGGCTTATCTTTACCGATGCCCTTGCCAGGATGTATCTTGCCACGGCAGCACGTGAGATAAATACAGGAGAATCGGAGGCAATACACAAGAAATATCTCTCCAGGATGGAAAAGTGGGTGGAAGAAGCGGATTTTGGCAGGCTTCTAAATTTGCTCAAAGAAGCGATCTCTGAATTTAATATGGTAGACGTTACAAACGAACCTGTTCCTGTAGTGGGAGTGCTGGGAGAAATCTTTGTCAAGTACAATTCTTTTTCCAATAATAACATCGTAGAATGGCTGATCGGACAGGGAGTCGAAGTAGTCGTCCCGCCACTCACAGGGTTTTTTACGCAGAGATTCATCAATGAGGAATTTGATCAGAAGGCCTATTTGAAACGTTCCGTGACAGACAGGCTGCTGACACGCGTACTGGATAAGTATACACGGCATTACTTATCTCAGGTGGAAAGGGTTATGCAGAATTTCCGGTATTACAGAAAAACCCATGACTTAAAGGAGCTGGCAGAGACGGCAAGCAATGCCGCAAGTCTTGCCAATCAGGCCGGCGAGGGCTGGCTTCTGCCGGCAGAGATGATTGCGATGCTGGAGGATGGAATCGGGAATATTGTATGCCTGCAACCATTCGGCTGCCTTGCAAACCATATTACCGGGAGTGGTCTGGAACGAAGACTGAAGACCTTGTATTCCCGGCTAAACCTTCTTTCTCTCAACATGGATCCAGGTACAAGTGAAGTAAATATCCTGAACCGGCTGCATTTCATGGTAATGGCGGCAAGGGAAGAGATGAACAGTAAGTCAGGAGTAATGGATACATCCATTTGTTCCAGGTCATTCTCTGAACCATGTATATCTGCGAGTACTCTGACTCTTTTTAAGGAATGCATGTCGTCGGAGATTGGAAAATGGAAATCCTGGGTATCGGATCGGATTTGACAAGAATCGATGATATTGAATTTTGTGAAAGTGTTATGTTTAGATTCAAAAAGATTGAGCATTTAAACATACCATTTACAGTTGCCTATCAGATAACCTCTGATATCGAGAAATACCATGAATTTATCCATGGCATGAAACCGGTGGATGTTTTGACAAAGGGGAATGACTATATAAGTGTGACATTCAACAGCCGGCTGCTGGGAGGCAAAGTACAGATGACTGCTCAATTGAAGCTCCCCGCAACAAGTTGCGGGGAATCTCCGACTGTTAAGGAAATTTTTTATTTTTA
>JAUVXT010000213.1 GCA_030603465.1 Deltaproteobacteria bacterium | reverse complement strand
TCCGCTATGCCCCGACGAGTCGGGACATTATAATTGCAAGTAACTTGCATTATTTAAATTCGCGTATTACTTGGCATATATTAAGAAGTATCAATAAGTTATGGCGATTTTGTAAATTCTAGTTACTTGGAAGTCAAAATTGGATGAAATCCCGGGGTTTACCGGGTTTTAATAATCCGGCAATCAGGTGATACAGCGCGAACAGCTCCAGAGAGAATGGCAGGTAGCCTCCATAGCCCAATATCGGCATCTCGAAAACATGCAGGAAATCTACAAAGGGTACCCGGTACACCCATCTGGGGTAGGAATAAAAATTCCATATCTCCCAGAAGAATCCGCAGATCAAACAACCCGCACACAGCGAAATGATCGGTCGCCAGTTTCCCTCTGCCGTGTACTGAAATAATGAGCGGTTTTTCAACCAGACATTGAGTGGCTCCAGAATAAATAACACGGACACCCACACAAAGGGGAAAAAATAAAGAGGCCATGAGAGGAGCAGATAAAACATCAGAAGACCGGCAATAAAAATTGTGAGAACTAAGATCGGTCTAGGTATAATTTTTGGGCCGCTCTTAGCTGTATTGGTCCATTTGAAAGTACTTATCAATTCTGATGTGCCGAATACGGCAGGCATAACCGTTGAAAAACTGAGAGAAGAAAATAAAAAATATTGAAGATCGGTAAAGCTCTGCCTTCCCTCATAATGCCAGTTCTGGGTGTAGCCGTTGATAAATTCAAAGAGCCACCAGGAAGGTATCGATATAATAAAAAGAAAGGCATAGGCAACGGGATTCCTTGTCAGAAGAGAGCTTCCCTTTCGAACACAGACGATGGCGTCAACGGTCAGACAATATCCCAGCCACATGGGGAAAAATCCCCAGTGTGTGCGAAGACCGGAGAGCGACCAGTTCAAAATCCAGAAAATTACTGCCAGTAATATGCCCAGCCATCCGTGAAGGGGCAGTCCCATAATCTTTCCCCTTTTGTATGGTTTACACTGAGGAAATCGCATACACTATCCTTTCAAATTCCATTATGGGAAACTCCCGCATACGATCATGAATACCGCCCGGCACATCTGCCAAAAAAGTCACTCAAAGTTAAAATCTTCGTCTCTGAAATGTTTTATGCGCTAATCGAGTCACATCATAACGCCATTATATCAACGTCGTCGAAAAGATGTAAATAAAATTATTGACTTTAACGGCCGTTAAGAATATGGGATGACTTAACCCATTTCTATGGAATGGAATATTTTTTTAAAGGACTTAAGAGACCACTATGAATTATGAAACGATAGACGTCAAGTGCTACAGCGGCTACAAGGTGAATGAACATCCCGTCTCTTTCACATTCCAGGAACGTAACCGGGAGGTATCGAAAATAGTTGACCGCTGGTATGAAGGCGGGCTCAAAACGGACCAGCCCGCACTCGATTATTTCAAGATTCACACCAGGGACGGAGAGGAATTTATCCTTCGTTACAACAGCCTTTTCGATGCCTGGGGGATACTGATTAAAGAATTACCGGCAATGGAAACAAAGCCGTAGGTTATTCGTAAAAACCGGTTATCACAAAGAGAAATATTTCGTCATGGAGATATAATCTATGCGTCTCCTTCTCGTCGAAGACGACATAAAAATCGCATCTTTCATACAGAAGGGTCTCAAAGCGGCGGGCTACGCCGTCGACCACGCGAAAGACGGCGAAGAGGGACTCGATCTTGCCCTCACGGAACCCTATGATGTGGCAATCGTAGACATCATGCTCCCCAAACTGGATGGCCTCTCTCTGATCGAAAAAATTAGAAGCGAAAAGATCGGCACCCCCGTAATAATCCTGAGCGCAAAGGATTCCGTCGATGACAGGATCAGGGGACTGGAAACGGGCAGTGATGACTACCTGACAAAACCATTTGCCTTCTCAGAGCTACTGGCACGAGTCCAGGCGCTCATCAGGCGTTCCAGCGGAACCACGGAACCGACGCGCCTCACCTTCGGCAGCCTCTCCATGGATATTATTACCCGCGAGGTTTCCAGGGAAGGAAGAAAGATTGATTTGCAGCCCCTCGAGTTTTCCCTTCTCGAATATCTCATGCGCAACACCGGTCGTGTGGTTTCAAAGACAATGATAATGGAACACGTGTGGGATTACAATTTTGATCCCATGACGAATGTGGTGGAGGCCAGGATCAGCCGCCTGAGGGACAAGATAGACAAGAATTTTTCAGAGAAACTCATCCATACTGTTCGCGGAGTGGGATATGTCATCAGGGAAAGCGATTAGGTTTCGCAATACACTGGCTTTCAGACTAACGCTGTGGTACGCGGCTATTTTTGCTCTATCCTCCATTCTCGCCTTCTTCTTTTTTTACATCCTCGTAACATCGGTGATCAGAGAACAGACGGACCGGGAACTTCTGGACAGGGCCGCGAAATTTTCCACCCTCCTTTCGGTGGAGGGGATCGACGCCGTCAAGAGCGTGGCAGTAGTCGAGTCCCGTGCGGGCGGTGTAAAGAAAACATTTATCAGGCTTCTATACCGGAACGGACGGGTCTTTTCGTCTTCCAACATGTCTTACTGGCGCGACATCGGCGTCGATAGAGACGCTATCAGGCAACTCCTGAAAGATTCCACCCCCGTATTCGACACGGTGACCATCCCCGAACGCCGCCATAAGGTGCGCATCTGTTACGGCTTCATCGGGTCCGATATAATTATTCAAGTGGGCCAGTCCATGGAATTGAGCGGCTCCTTTATCGAAGCCTTTCGAAAGATATTCGTTGCCACCATGGTTTTTCTTATGTTACTCGCCGCGGCAATCGGCTGGTTCATGGCGCGAAGGGCCCTCTCCGGCGTGGAGGCGGTGACGAAAACGGCGCGTCTCATCTCCCTGGACGCGCTGGAAAAAAGGGTGCCGGTAAAACCCCGCGGCGATGAGATAGATCAGCTTGCGACAACCTTTAACAGCATGCTGGACAGGATAGAAACTCTCATCACCGGCATGAAGGAGATGAGCGACAATATCGCCCACGATCTCAAGAGTCCCATCACCCGCATCAGAGGAATCGCTGAAATAACTCTCACAACGGGTAAATCCCTGCCGGAATATGAATCTATGGCGGCAAGCATTGTCGAGGAAAGTGACCGTCTCCTCGGCATGATAAATACAATGCTGGCAATCTCCAAGGTGGAGGCCGGCGTGGGTGAACTGAGCAAGAAAGAGATGGACTTGGCCGTGGTGACCCGCGAGGCGTGCGAGCTTTTTTATCCCATTGCCGAGGACAGGAAAACTGAATTAACCTGCGATCTGCCCCGTTCACTCCCCTTTAACGGCGATGTGGGCAAAATACAACGGATGATATCCAATCTCATCGATAATGCCATCAAATACACACCCGACGGCGGGGCGGTTACGGTATCGCTGGAAGGAGATCACAACCGGAGGATCAGGCTCCGTGTGAAGGACAGCGGGGTCGGCATCGCGGAAAATGATCTCCCCCATATATTTGAACGGTTCTATCGCTGCGACCAGAGCAGATCGGCAGAAGGCGCCGGCCTCGGTTTGAGTCTGGCCAGGGCAATTGCCCGCGTCCACGGGGGAGATATTACGGCAGAAAGCAAAGGGGATGAAGGAAGCACCTTCACCGTTACACTTAATTTGTGAAGACCCCCGCTACAGGGCGAGCCTTGAAGGAAACCACCGTCAACTTTTCCATCCCAGAGATTACCATTTGGTAATCTTCACATCATCTTTTCGTTAACTCCATTGTATATCTTACAGCCAAAAGAATCTGAAAGAGAAAATTCAGGGAGGCGAAAGATGAAATCAATAAGAAAACTTACAGTATTTTTTGTGATCCTCTTTGCGGCAGGACTGTTCATGGGACTGGCTCCGCAGACAGGAGAAACGGGGAATGATCAACCAGTCCGCATGGTTCCTGCAAACTTTACGGCACTGGCGGAGAATGTCCGTGACGGCGTGGTAAACATTCGTGTCGTAAAAACGGCCAGGGGGGGAGATCAGACATCTCACTCTTTCCGGGGCAGTCCCTTCGGGGGGCGAAATCCCTTTGAGGACTTTTTCGGTCCCTTCCAGGGGAACGGCAACCGCCCCATACCCCGGCAGAGGGGTCTCGGTTCGGGATTTATCATCGACAAAAACGGCTATATCGTGACAAACAACCACGTCGTTGAGAGCGCCGATGAAATAACGGTCACCCTGAGCGACAAGAAGGAATTTAAAGCGAAACTTATCGGACGCGATCCCAAGACAGACCTTGCATTACTGAAAATCGATGCGTCGTCCACCCTCGTTCCCTTAAAACTGGGCGATTCAGATGCCCTTTCCGTGGGTGAGTGGGTCGTGGCCATCGGAAGCCCCTTCGGACTGGAGCAGACAGTAACGGCGGGAATCGTCAGCGCCAAGGGACGGGTCATCGGTTCGGGACCCTATGACGATTTCATACAGACCGATACGTCGATAAACCCGGGCAACAGCGGCGGACCCCTCATCAATATGAAGGGTGAGGTTATCGGCATAAATACGGCAATAATCGCCCGGGGACAGGGGATCGGATTTGCCATTCCCGTCAACATGGCCAGGGG
>JAUVXT010000034.1 GCA_030603465.1 Deltaproteobacteria bacterium | reverse complement strand
GATAGGTTTTGCGGAAATAGTCTTTCCCTTCAGATCGGTAATCTCGCCCGTGGTTATATCGACAGAAGCCTTCCCTCCATCCAACAAAAAATTGGAAGCTTCATCAGACTCCAGCAACGGCAAGCCGATGTAAAAAGCATTCCTGTAAAATATCCTTGCAAAGCTCTTCGCTATCACAATACTGACGCCGGCAGATTTTATTGCAAGCGGAGCGTGCTCCCGGGAAGACCCGCAGCCGAAATTTCTCCCGGCAACAATAATATCTCCAGTTAAAACATTCTCTGTAAATTCGGGTCTGTGGTCTATAAAACAGCTCTTTGCCAGTTCCTCTCCGTCTGAAACATTGAGATACCTGGCAGGAATTATCAAATCCGTATCAATGTTATCTCCGTATTTCCATATCTTACCCTCAATCTTCATCCTTCTTTCCCCTTCACTGTAGTAATATTCGCTTTCCATAGGAACGGTTTAAAGCTCTCCTGCAAAGCTACAAGCTTTGACCGAATCTTATCCAACTTTGATTTGTTCCCTGGAGGTGAAGAACCCGGCAAAATCCTCCTGTTACCGTGTCAGTCCAACCTCCAAACTGCCTTAATAATTAGAGTTCTTCAGGTCCTCCAATTCTGCCAAGAACAGCAGAGGATGCGGCAATGATCGGACTTGAAAGGTATACCTCACTTTCAGGATGCCCCATCCTTCCCACAAAATTTCGATTAGTTGTGGAAATCGCCCTTTCATCCTTTGCAATGATCCCCATATGTCCTCCAAGGCAGGGACCACAGCAGGGGGGACCTATAACAGCCCCCGCATCGAGAAAGGTTTCAATGATTCCCTCCTCGATTGCTTTTCTATACACCCATGGCGATCCCGGTATCACAATTAACCTCACATCGCGTGCCGCTTTTCTTCCCTTCAGTATTTGAGCGGCATTACGAAGATCTTCAAGCCAACCATTCGTACATGACCCGATGAAGGCCTGATCAATAGGAATATCACCAACGCCCGATATAGGCCGCACGTTAGACGGTAAATGCGGAAATGCAACTTGAGGCTCAATTTCTCCCACATCGATCTTGATTATCTTGTCATAGACTGCGTCGTCGTCGCTCTTGAAAACCATCGGTTTCGAAGCGGATCTTTCCGCCACAAAGGCAAGAATTGTTTCATCCGGCTCTATAATGCCGTTTTTAGCGCCCGCCTCTATCGCCATGTTTGCCATGGTAAACCGCTGGTACATGGGTAGATTCCGTATTGCATCTCCGGAGAATTCCAGTGCCGAATAGAGTGCCCCATCAACTCCCAGAAGTCCGATTGTGTACAGTATCAAATCCTTACCCTGAACCCCCGGCAACAGTGTCCCTTCATAGTCAATCTTTATCGTCGGGGGAACCTTCAGCCATATATCGCCGGTTACCATCACGGCCCCCAGATCGGTACTCCCCACACCCGTTGCAAATGCCCCCAATGCACCGTATGTACAGGTGTGGCTGTCTGCCCCTATAATCAACTGCCCCGGTAAAACAATCCCTTTCTCGGGAAGTAAGATATGCTCAATCCCTGCTTCACCTCCCTCATAATAGTTCTTTATTCGCTGCTCTCTGGCAAAGTCACGCATGTACTTCGTCTGCTGGGCCGACGGAATGTCCTTATTCGGCACAAAATGATCTGCCACAAGGACAACCTTTTCCGTGTCGAAAACCTTTTTCGCCCCAATTTCTTTAAATACTTTAATGGCAAGAGGCGCGGTAATGTCGTTAGCAAGGGCCACATCCACCTTTACCTCAATCAGGTCTCCCGGAGAGACAGTCTCCTTTCCCGCATGATAGGCAAGAATCTTTTCCGTAATAGTCATAGGCATATCTGATCTCCTCAAATAGTACTCCGTATTATAATACTGTGCCCTTTACCAAATTACGCCTTATATCTCAATATAATTATCTCCACCCTGCCCTGTAAAAAAACATATCTCTTTCGCATTTAAGTTGATAACCCACCGCATAAACACCTTTATTACGAAAGAACCAAAAATATTAATACATGACACTTCTCATGACTCTCAATACTTAGTAGCCATAACCGGTCAATCATTTTTCCCTTTGTCATATTCCTTCAAGGACTCGATCCTGTTTAACGCATTTATATAGGCCTTTGCCGATGCCACAATGATATCCGGATCGGCTCCCCGTCCGGTAACGGTGCGTCCATCGTATTTCAGCTGAACTGTAACGATACCCTGGGCATCAGTTCCGCCCGTTATGGCATTAACCATATACTTCAGGAGATGATTGTCTGTCTTTGTAATCTTTTTGATCACGGCAAAGGTTGAATCTACAGGACCTACCCCAAAATCCGCATCCTGACAGACTTCCCCGTCCACTTCCATCCTGACCGTTGCCGTAGGGATTGCGGCATTTCCACTCACAACATTGAGATAAATCAATTTGTACGTGTCGGTCTTTCTGAATATATCATCTGCCACAATGGCTTCCAGATCCTCATCAAATATCTCTTTTTTCACATCGGCCAGTTCTTTGAAACGCTTGAAAACCTGATCGATTTCATCTCCGCTGAGATTGTATCCAATTTTTTTCAAACGTTCCTTTATCGCATGACGACCCGAATGCTTCCCCAGCACAAAATATGTGTCGGTCACTCCAACCACCTGCGGAGTCATTATCTCATAGGTTGATTTCTCCTTTATGAGTCCGTCCTGATGAATGCCCGATTCATGGGCGAAGGCATTTGCCCCCACAATCGCCTTATTGGGCTGAACAGAGATACCGGTTATATCTGTCAACAGCCTTGACGTTCGGTAAATATTCTCCGTTTTAATACTTGTGTCGAGCCCCATAAGATCCTTTCTCGTCCGGAGGGCCATAACAACCTCTTCCAGTGAGGCATTCCCCGCCCTCTCCCCTATGCCATTTATGGCGCATTCCACCTGTCTGGCGCCATTTTTCACGGCAAAGAGAGAATTTGCCACAGCCAGACCCAGATCATCATGGCAGTGAACCGAAACGATGGCATTTTTGATGTTTTTTACATTCTCAAAAAGATAGGCTATCAACTCACCAAATTCGTCGGGGAGGGCGTATCCTACGGTATCGGGTATGTTCACCGTCGTCGCCCCCTCATCAATAACGGCCTCTACCATGTCACAGAGATAGTCTCTGTCTGTTCTTGTCGCATCCTGTGCGGAGAATTCAACATCTTTGGTAAAACCACAGGCGTGCCGTACGGCGTCACAGGCGTCTTTCAGAACCTGTTCCCTCGTCTTTTTCAACATATATTTAATGTGTATATCTGAAGAAGAGGTAAATGTATGAATCATCGGGTGCGCGGCGTCCTTAACCGACTCCCATGCGCGATCAATGTCTGAAAGGCTTATCCTCGCCAACGCGGCAATCCGAGGTTCCCTGATTTTTCTTGCAATCTCCTGAACCGAGAGGAAATCCCCCTCTGACGCCACGGGAAATCCCGCCTCGATAATATCCACCCCGAGCTTCTCCAAACGCCTGGCGAATCTCAGCTTTTCATCCAGATTCATACTAAATCCCGGCGATTGTTCTCCATCCCTCAGTGTTGTGTCAAAGATATAGACCTTTTCTTTTTTTGACTTCATAACGCTCCTTCTCCTTCCCTTCAATCAAAAATAAACCCTCTTTCGCATTTCGGTTGATAAACCGTCGCATAAACATCTTTATTACGAAAGAACCAAAATAAAAAAGGCCATGAGCTTACCGCTCATGGCCTTTTAGGTTTAGTTTTTCGTGGGATTATTCTTCTCTCCTAAAAACAACAAGCGGCAGGTATGGCACACCGGTAAGGCACAAGCACAATAGCTCTCCCAGACTCAACAAACCTCTTTCCATACCGCCAGTCATTATCTCTTTAAAACCCCTGACACATAAATATAGCTAACGATAATTCAAATCAGTGCCAATGTCAATTATTTTTTTCCTTGCTCAACTTATACTGGATACTGTCAACCAGGGCATGCCAGCTTGCCTCTATTATATTTGTTGACACACCGATAGTGGTCCAGGACTCCTCCTCGTCCCTCGATTCGAGCAGTACCCTTACCTTGGCTGCAGTTCCTTCAGCCCCTTCAAGAATTCTTACCTTAAAATCAACGAGATTCATTTCATTAACCTTGGGGTAAAACTTGGTCAATGCCTTGCGAAGGGCATTATCGAGGGCATTCACAGGTCCGTTTCCCTCTGCGGCGGTTATTTCATGATCCTTTCCCACGGAAATCTTGATCGTGGCCTGGGAATTGAATGAGTCTTTTTTCAGCTTCTCGTCAATGACGCGAAATGACTCCAGCAAGAAGGGTTCCTCAAAGTCTCCAACAGCCTTCTTTATCAACAGAGCAAGAGAACCATCGGCGGCATCAAACTGGTAGCCCCGATCCTCCATTTTTTTTATTTCCTGTACAACCCTTCCGCTCACCGCCTCATTTTCTCCGAGATCGATACCAAATTCCCTCGCTTTGTATTGTATGTTACTCCGGCCGGCAAGGTCCGACACTATTACCCTGCGTCTATTCCCCACAAGCTCAGGGTCTGTATGTTCGTAAGCCACAGGATTTTTTAAAATCGCATTCACATGGACTCCACCTTTATGGGCAAAGGCGCTCTTGCCCGTAAAAGGCCTCGTTTTAAGGGGAGGAGTATTGGCGATATCGCTTACATACCTGGATAGTTTGGTCAAATTGCGAATCGACGGCCCGGGCAGGCACCTCTTTTTCATCTTAACACACAGATTGCCTATTACGGGAATCAGATCCGCATTTCCGCATCTCTCCCCATAACCGTTGACTGAACCTTGAACCATCTTTAACCCGCAGTTCACGGCAAAAAGGGAATTAGCAACGGCAAGGCCGCAGTCATTATGGGCATGAATACCCAGAGACTCCGGAGGAATGGAAGAAGTGACCTCATCAATGATTTCAACAAGCTCCCAGGTGAGTGTCCCTCCATTTGTATCACACAGAACCGCCATGTCGGCCCCCGCGGAAAGTGCGGTTTGTATAGTCTTCAGGGCATAAACGGGGTTATTTTTATACCCGTCAAAAAAATGTTCCCCATCGAAAATAACCTCTTTCCCTTTTGACTTCATGTATTTAACGGTGTCATGAATGATTGAAAGATTCTCGTCGAGAGAAATCCCCAGGATTTCTTCGGCATGGAGGTCCCAGCTTTTTCCAAAAATCGCGACCGCAGGTGTTTCGGCCTCCAGCAGGGCCTGTACATTGGGACATTCATCGGGATTCGTACCCGGCTTTATTGTGCTCCCGAAGGCTGTGAGACGGGCATTTTTAAATACCTTTTCCTTTGCCATATTGAAAAACCTGATGTCTTTCGGATTTGAACCCGGCCATCCCCCCTCTATATAGTGAAATCCCGCATCATCGAGCCTCTCGGCAATCTTGATCTTTTCCTCGGCGGAAAAACTGACCTGCTCACCCTGCGTTCCGTCTCTCAAAGTAGTATCGTAGATTAAAACATCCCAATCTTTCATAACAAACCATCCCTTCCAAAAAAAAATCCGCTATCAGTGTCCCTGATAACGGATTTTTTGTTTTTTATCTTATAGAAACTTATCCCGTCATCAGGCCATACTTGTATGTCCTTCCTATGATAATGCTAATTATGATGATGGATATAAGGTTTCTCTCTATCATTGCCTGAACCAGCTCCCCTAGTATGGCGGCAAGTTATCCTTTTCGCCGGTGACTGTCAATAAAAAGATGTCCTCGACATATAGGACTTGGCGCCAGCATACCGTCTCCTGTAATATTTACTCGAAAGCCGGTCTTCCCTTACCCGCTTACCCCTGCTGGGTGCGTGTATAAATCTACCGTCACCCACATATATCCCCACATGAGAAATCCTTCCCTTACCTGCTGTATCAAAAAAGACCAGATCACCCTCGGTCAGACTATTTTTATCTATAAAGGTGCCTCTCTTATATTGCTCTCCCGATGTTCGAGGAAGATCGAGGCCATTCAACCTGTAGACGGCCATTGTAAGACCACTGCAATCAACTCCCCTGCCATGGGAAGAACCACCCCACCGATAGGGAACGCCTCTGAAACTGTTGGCTGTCTTTACGATCTCGCCCCTCAGGTAGTCCTCTCCGTAGACCTCCTTTTTTGAAACCGCGTACTCGTCGGGACGAACGATATAAAACTCATCGATGATCCCCTCAGATTGCAGGATTTCCGCCCGCTTGCTGGCAGCCTCTCTGGAGGGAAAATTCCCGAAGCGTACCTTGTAGAGCCCCCTTTTGTAGGTAAAATAATAGGCATTCAGATCATTCTCGTTCAGCTTATCGGTCAGACGCGCTGCGTTTTCCACCTCCGAAAAGGCGCCCGCTTGAATGGTATAGCCCATCTGCGGTAATTTCTTTCCCACGACTGGTGGGTAATAAAGTTCGCGTGAAACGTGGGGGGTCGCGCACCCCGAGACAAAGAAGATTGCCGATACAAAGAAGAAAAATCTTAGGGTTAGAATTTTATACATTCTGAACATAATGAAATAACTGATTGATTTAGGAAGTTAGATATAACGTGAATATAAAACTTATCGTGCCAGTTCTTCAAGTGTTTTTTAAGCGGGGATCATGCAATCCAAGCAAGCAACGGCGTTCCTAATGCCAGTTCAGGGACGATGCCTTGAAGAGGACCCACACCATTCCCCCGGGGAGGAGGTTGAGATTCCTGACCGCCTTTTCCGTCACCCGCGAGACGAGGGAGAGTCCCGCCACGTTCATCGTCACAAGGACCTTGCCGGAATCATTTTCGACGGCCAGCTGCGTGATCGACCCTTTCAAGACATTCTGTGCCGATATCCCTTCGGGTCTTTCTGTGGAGAGCATGATATCCGAGGGATTCAGCATGGCTACGGCATCTTCGCGGGGTGGCTTTACTGCACTGATCCTTTCGCCGCCGGAGAGAGTCTTCTTCCACAGACCGTCACTCTCCCGGCGCCAGGGGCCGGTGATAATATTGCCCATCTCATGACCCACAATGCGGCCCTCATGGATTCTCTCGATGTCGTCTGTGACACTATTCAACCAGAGGAAATCGTGACTGGCGATAACGAGAGATGTTCCATACTCCCCTTTTGCATGGTTGATGGCATCCTTTATGAGGACGGCGCTCTCCTGATCTACACTTGCCGTGGGTTCATCGAGAATCAGGACTTTGGGGTTCAGTATGAGTCGCGCCGCCAGTGCCACCCTCTGTGCCTCTCCCCCCGACAGTTCAAACCAGTGCCGTCGGGCAAATTTTTCCGTCGGCAGGCCGACTATCCGAAGCGCTCTGTCCACGAATTCAGAGAGATTTCTCTTTTCTCCTCGCACCCTGAGACCGTAGGCGACATTTTCGAAGACCGATCTCTTCAGAAGATATGGTTCCTGCAGGAGAATCGTTACATCTTTTTTAAAGGCAGAACCGTTTCCATTGACCTTCTCACCGTCAAAATGGATGACCCCTTCATCGGGTTCTATCAGAAAGGCGAGGATCTTGAGGAGGGTGCTCTTCCCGCATCCGTTGGGTCCCACGAACCCCAGGGATGCACCCTTCTCTATGACGAGTTCTTCTATATCAAGGGAAAATGTATCGCTATATCTGAATTTCAGACCGGAAATATTATAAATCATGATCGCCTCTTTAATGCCATGAGAAAGCTGTTCGCCAGAAAGGCCATCAACAAAAGAACGATTCCCAGGGCGATTCCCAGGGCAAATTCCCCCTTGCCGGTCTCCAGGGCGATGGCCGTTGTTATGGTGCGCGTATGCCACTTGATGTTGCCACCCACCATCATCGATATGCCCACCTCCGAGATGGCGCGGCCATAGGCGGCGACGGCCGCGATGAGAACGGCGTGTTTTGCTTCGATCAGGCTGGTGACGGCAATCTGTCTTGCTTCTGCGCCGAGGGCAATGAGTGTCATGCGCAGACGCCTGTCCAGTCCTTCAATGGCCGTAGCCGTCAGCGAAATGACGATTGGAGTAATGAGAACTGTCTGTGCCAGTGCTATTCCCGGAATTGTGAAGAGAAGCCCCCAATCCCCCATGGGGCCTCTTCGTGATATGAAGGCATAGACGAGGAGACCCACGACGACGGTAGGCATGGCCAGGAGCGTGTCCACAACGGCCCTTACCTGCCTTTTACCGAGGAATGAATAATATCCCAAGAGAAAACCTAGGGGGATTCCGATGACGAGACTGGCCATTATAGAGAGTGTCGATGTCTTCAGTGTCGTAGCGATTGCAGAGTAGGTTCCCGCGTCTCCCCCGGCCAGGAGTCCAAAGGCCTCGAATAATCCAGTTACGATATAATCCATAGTTTACTGTTTTTCACCGGCATTCGGTATGAACAGCCGTTTCCCCATCAGTTTAAAGTCTCCGATCAACTTCTGTGTTGTGGGAGATACCATCCATTCACTCAGTTTCGCGGCAAGATCATACTTGGCTGTACTGCAACGCTTGGGATTGACGGCGATGACGCTGTACTGGTTCCGCAGTGTCTGATCGCCTTCAACGAGAATGATAAGCGGGGGGCTGCCATTCATGTTGGCCGCGTATTTTATATAAGTCCCCCTGTCGGTCATGGTATAGGCATCGCGCTCGGCGGCGATGACGATCGTATTTATCATGCCCTGGCCCGTTTGTATATACCATGTTTCTTTGTCTGGAAGTTTAATTCCCGAAGCCTTCCAGAGTAAGATCTCCTTCTTGTTGGTCCCCGAATTGTCGCCACGACTGGCAAAGAGGCCCTTTGCGGTAACGATGGTTTTCAGGGCATCGGCCACGGTTTTCCCCCTGATTCCCGAGGGATCGGACTCTGGGCCGATAAAGACGAAATCGTTATACATGATCTGTCGTCTATCGATGCCGTAGCCCGCCTCCACATACTTCTTTTCCGCTTCCGGCGCGTGCACCAACAGAACGTCGACATCGCAGTTTTTTCCCAAGGTAAGGGCCTTTCCGGTGCCTACGGCAACCCACCGCCACTCTATGCCCGTGTCGGCCTTGAACCGCGGCGCCAGATAATCGAGGAGCCCCGTATTGTCGGTGCTAGTCGTCGTCGCCATTTTAAACACGCGATCTCCCGCAAGCAAAAGACTTCCCGATCCCAGGAAAAAGGCAACAACCATAACTACAATCAAAAATCGTCTGAACCACATCATTGAACAAAATCTCCCTTCTTCTATATTATCGGGTATACATGATCCGTCCCGTATCCCGGTTATTATACCCCTTCATATCTGCCAGGAGTGTCAAAAATTCACTCGATCTGGTAAATTCCACAAATGCCTGGATATTGGCCTCGAAAAACATGGATCTGCGAATCACCATATCAAAACGCTCCTCGAAGAGTTTATGGAAGGAGAGCTCCGCATGGCAGGATACCGATTCCGCGGCAACGCCCGCCGCGGCCTTCCCCGCAATGATCGCATTGACTACATCGTAGTGCGTGAAGGCCTCGTCTGCGTATCCCGCAACATCATCGCCCTTCAGTCCCTCCGCCGCCATCATCTGATCGATCCGGGTGCGTATCCCCGATCCCGCCTGTCTATTGATAAAGCGAAATTTATTTTCAATTATCGAAGAGAAAGAGGTGATATTTTTTGTCTTTGAGACAAAGCCGATGTTCCGGTAAAAGAGGTTGACGACGACAACGTCATCGGCGCTGTCGAAGAGATTCGCTATGAAGGGAAAATTATAATCATCGGCGACGGGGTCATAGAGGTGAGAAAGTGCAATTGTGCATAACCCCTTTTGTAAAAAGCGGAGGCCCTCGGCGCTCCCCACATTGGAGGAAAAGATGACGAACCTGGGATTGCGGTTGTGAAACACCCCCTCCACAAGGCTCATGGCAGGATCGTGAGAGCCCGCCACCAGGATTATTTCATCCTTCATGGCCAATTCGGTGAGAAACCGTCCCGCCGTCTGCCTCGACCGCTCCCTGAGGAATGCCTCCAGTTCCACCCGGGGGAAGAGCCATTTGCCCGTAATCTTGGTGCCGGGGAGCTTCCCCTCCTGCGCCAGGGTATAGATCTTCTTCTCGTTTATATTGAGGAGTTCAGAGGTTTCCCTGGCGGTCATATACTCCGTATTTTCTTTTTTTGTGCCCATGACTCTCCTCTATAGTTACTTATAATAACTTATACTAACCATAAAGGAGAAGGAAGATCAAGCATTTTTTCACTTGTCGGTAGAGACAGACTCGTCGTCAATGGAATTTCGTATAAGAATGCATATTCTTGCAGGCAACGGAAGCCTGATACAGGTTTTGTTCCCTATCTATCTGTCTGTAAACAGGAACACCAGCTCCAGGAGGGGTAAGATAAAGCGTTTTACACTCTTCTTTTGTTTGGATTGATTCTCAGATTCATCTCTCGGTTTTTCTTCCATCCTCAGTATCCTCAAAGTCGTGGCTCTTTTCATACGAAGACTGTTTCCCTGTGTTCATCTACATGTTCGATAATTATTTTCCTGACTTTCAGGGCGGTTTCTTCCGGAGATAGCTGTGCGAAGGATTCATAGGGAAGCTCATCCAGAACTTTGATCATGATATTGTGCTTACCGTGAAAATTCAGGCTGTGCTTGGGAAGCGCATTCTTTGATCCGTTGATCACAACGGGCAGAATCGGTATCTCCATTTTTTGAGCAAGGATAAAAGCGCCTGCCTTAAATTCTTGCACTATTCCGGTACGCGATCGTGTTCCCTCGGGGAAAAAAAAGACTGAGCTTCCGTTTGAAATGGTTTTCTCGCATTCAACCATCATTTGTTTAATGCTCTCCTTTTTGCCCCGCCTCAATTTAATATATCGATTAAGAATCATGTTCCAGCCGATAAAAGGAACTTTGAACATTTCAGCCTTGGAGACCCATTTGAAAGGGAAAAACAATCTGAAGGCTACCAGGATATCAAGTACGGACTGATGGTTGGATACAACCATATAGGTTTTCCCCTTTTTGATTTTTTTGCGTCCTTTGGTTGAAATCGACCAAGCGGGCATAAGCCACAAATACAGAGATGCCCAGAATGATGTAAACATATGCAGGACAACAAATCGCCGGTCGAACAAGACAGTACAAAGCCAGATCAAAAGGGCTATGGCATAAAAGAAAGCTGAAGATGCTGCCATGAATGTAAGAAAACAGATTGAAACGATACGATTGATCATAAACGTTCTAACCTATTGCCGCAGAAGGGACTGCCAATTAAGCATATGGAAATTATTCTATATACCCTTATGCACTTCCCCAGATTTATTTTGATTTAATGTATTGATATTCAGTAATTTCCGGTTAAGAAATTGCGTGGGTAAGTTGTAGTACAGCTTTCCATCCTCCACAATACGTTAATAGATCATAAGCAACCTGCCTATTTCGGTGAAACCAAACAATTTTTCTTGATATCCTATTGGTTCTATAATATGACGTCGCGTTTGTAATATGACGTATTGTTATTTATTTGTTTGTGATGATGTCAAGAAAATATTTTCAGATACACTGCAACTTTGCCTCAATAATGTGCAGAAAAATAAAACAGACTCTTTTAAAAGACATGCTCAAAACACCATTTCTATTGGTGATGGCTGATTTTAGAATAAAAAGGAAAGGCTGGTGGACCTGCCTGCCGTTTTCCGCATAACCGGTCAAGTCGGGTGAAACAAACGGTAACTTGATGTCGTTGGTGTAGTGCCGGTCAGTATTCGCAAAAAGGTCGTTTTCGAAGTAAAAGCTGAATGTCCCCGCTTTTTCCGCTCCTTCTGCAAACCCTGCCCCAAAGACAACAGCAATGCCCATTATCAGTATTAATGTCGCATGTTTCATGTATACTGTTTCAACCATGTATTTCGCAATGATGTATGATGCCCCATGTGAAATCTAACAGGGTTTACTCCCTGCCTCGTTTCCTTTTTTAAGCCGTCTTTTCGCCCTCTTACATATTTCTGAGAAGGTCTGCCTTCGCATATCATAAACAGGGCAGGAATTGCTATGGTTCTTCAACCATCTCTTTTAGCTTTCTTGCAAGTGCGTTGAATCCGCCGCCGCTGAACAAACATGATTTTCCGGTGTGCACCGACACATCAAAACGTTTTGGAAACGGTACGCCAAGTGGTAGCTGCTTTAAGTTTTGAGCTTTTCCGGCTTGGGGGGTTGCTCATGGTCTGAGAAAGTAAAAAGATATATTACAACTTCCCTGAACGGAGGATCGATATTATAAGCCATATTCCGAAAATCCCGGCAATACTGAACCCTGCAATGCCCAATACAGGAAAACCAAAAAGAAAAGGTCCCAGGTTACTTCTGATGATGAGAGATGATCCGATGACAAGAGAAGCAACGATCAACGCGAAGGCTATCCTGTTTGACGACCTGTCCAGCCCGAATATCAAACTTTCAAGCCCCTTATGCTCAAACCCAATACTTGCCTTTCCCTGTTTCACTTGCTTCAGGATATCCCGAAGCTCTCCGGGAATCTCCTTGAGGAGTTGAATCAATTCTCCCCCTGAATCAAGAAAATCACCCACTACCCGCTTCGGGGAAAGACGTTCCAGCTTGAGGCGCCTTATAAAAGGCGCTGCCTTTTCGGTCATGTCAAAATCGGGATCCAGCACTACACCCAGCCCCTCTACCTGGGCTGAGGCCTTGACCATGAGAAATATATCCGGTGGAAGTCTAAGTTGATGGTGCGTAATTAATTCAAGCAATTGTTGAAGAATATCTCCTATGCGTAATTCCTTGAGAGGTTTATACAGATACGATTCAACGAAGTCCGCTATGTCTTTTTCAAGGGCACGGCGATCAGGTTCCTTGTCCCACTCCACAATTTTCAGCAGAGCACTCGCGATTTTAGACTCATCCCGGCTGACATAACCATACACAATGTCGGCGAACTCCTCCCTTGCATAACGGTCAACACGTCCCATCATTCCGAAATCGAGATAACAGATAACATTGTCCGGCAGGATAAAGATATTCCCCGGATGAGGATCAGCATGAAAAAATCCATATTTAAATATCTGTTCGAGTATCAAATCGGCACCGCGAGAGGCTATTATCTTTCTATTAAGACCCTTCCTGTCTAATTGCTCGATATCGGATGCCTTTATGCCGTCTATGTACTCCATGGTGAGGATCCGTGCCGTTGACGCCTCTCTGAAAATACGGGGAACATAAACCATTGAGTTGCCAATAAACTGTCTGGCGAATCGTTCCGTATTTGAAGCTTCAGCAGCATAATCGATTTCCCTTCCAAGGGAGCGGGAAAATTCTTCGACTATCCTTGTGGGATGATGCACACCCCATTCTTCAACATGCTTTTCTATCAGGACGGATAGATGGAGCATAATCTCCAGATCTACCTCGATAGTCGCACGGATATTGGGTCGTTGCACTTTAACAATGACATCTTCTCCACTTTTAAGCCTTGCCGAGTGGACCTGGCCGATGGAGGCAGCCGCCAGAGGGATCTCTTCAAATTTCTGAAACACATCCTCTATGGAAGTTTTTAACTCAGTCTCTACAATCGCTTTAACCTGTGGAAATGGGAATGAGGGCACACTGTCCTGAAGTTTTGACAACTCTTTTATAAACTCCACAGGTATAAGATCCGGGCGGGAAGAAAGTATCTGTCCCATCTTCACAAAAGTGGGCCCCAGCTCCTCAAGAGCCATACGCACCCGTTCAGCCCTTGTCAGCTTTTCTACATTCTCACGGCGCTTTCTCGAAACCATCTGCATACCGATTTCGATATACTGCCCCACGTTGAGTTGATCAATGAGATCACCAAAACCGTATCTAAACAAGATGGTAAGGATCTGCCGGTAACGGTTGACATGCCGATACGTCCGGGAGACAAAACCGATCTTTCTCACAAGCATCTATTATTCCTTACTCTTTTCGGATTTTACCATCCGTTCGACTTTTTCTTTCAGTTCTGAAAACTCCTCTCTCGTGGGTATGTTCAACTTCTTCACTGTGTCGGCCACTGTTTTTTCCACCTTCTCTGTCAATTCTTTCTTTACCTCTTTTGACTTCTTCATGAGATCATCGACGGCCTCTTTTCCTTCTTTTTCCGACATTTCGCCTTTCTTAATTAACTCATCGATGGTCTGTTCCACCTTCTCCCTTGTCAAAGTGGCTAATCCTATGCCGATCAACATACTTTTTTTAACAAGATTCATCATTCCTACCCCCTCTTATTATTAATATCTTTTCTAATTTAACTATTGATGTGTTCGTAAAGAGTCGCCCAATGGCAAATTTTGACTTCCAAGTAACTAGAATTTACAAAATCGCCATAACTTATTGATACTTCTTAATATATGCCAAGTAATACGCGAATTTAAATAATGCAAGTTACTTGCAATTATAATGTCCCGACTCGTCGGGGCATAGCGGA
>JAUVXT010000267.1 GCA_030603465.1 Deltaproteobacteria bacterium | reverse complement strand
TCCGCTATGCCCCGACGAGTCGGGACATTATAATTGCAAGTAACTTGCATTATTTAAATTCGCGTATTACTTGGCATATATTAAGAAGTATCAATAAGTTATGGCGATTTTGTAAATTCTAGTTACTTGGAAGTCAGTTTTTCTCGCTTGATGACCATTTTGGGGATGATTTTGGCATTTGGCTAAAAATCTAAAACTCGTGCTTACGCACTCAAACAATTAGATTTTCTTGACGCCAACCACCACAATCATCTTTTTACCCAAAATGCTCAAAACCGCTCGGAAAAGACTTTTTACGGGTATAACAAGATTATTCGGAGGTAGTGATGAAGGGATATATCCAGGTCTATACGGGAAACGGCAAAGGGAAGACGACGGCGGCCCTGGGACTCGCCCTGCGCGCGTCAGGCGCCGGTCTAAGTGTCTATATCGCGCAGTTTGTCAAAGGGATGGAGTACAGTGAACTCAAGGCAATGGGAAAACTGTCCGAATCCATTACCATAAAGCAATACGGCAGGGACTGCTTCATATACAAAGATCCAGTGAAGGAAGACATTCAGGCTGCACAGGATGGTCTGAGAGAAGTCAAAGAGATCATGTGTTCCGGAAAATATGAGGTAATTATCCTCGATGAAGCCAATATTGCCACCTATTTCAATCTCTTTTCCGTCGATGATCTCCTCGATTTCATCCACGCAAAGCCGGAAGGCGTCGAATTGGTCATCACCGGAAGGATGGCAGATCCGCGAATTATCGCGGAGGCCGACCTGGTGACGGAGATGAAGGAAGTCAAGCATTACTATGAGAGGGGCGTTCAGGCACGTGAGGGGATAGAAAAGTGACAGATGGATAGGGACCGGAACTCTCTTTTTACAGAAATGAAGAGGCAATTTGCCGGGGCCGTCGGCAGGAATCAAGCGGAAGGGATACTCTTCTCGGGGGGATTGGATTCCGCGCTGGTGGCCGTCTATTCCGGGAAGAGCACGGCCATTTCCGTCGGACTAGAAGAATATGGCGAGGATCGACAGTATGCCGAAAGGGTGGCGAATTTTCTCGGTCTGGATCTTTGCAACAGGATCGTAACAATAGAAGAGGCAATTTCCGCAATTCCGGAAGTCATAAAGATTCTGAGGAGTTTTGATCCCGCCATCCCAAACGATGTGACAGTCTATCTGGGACTCAAGTGCGCGAAAGATATGGGTATAAAGAGTGTGATGACGGGAGACGGAAGTGATGAGGTCTTCGGTGGTTACGATTTCCTGTTCAGGATGAAGGACGTGGAGGCATACCTGGCCCGGATGCATGCCTCCATGCAATTCAGTTCCAACAGGATAGGGGAATCCATGGGAATCGCAATACGACAACCCTTTCTGGATGCAGAATTCTGGGACTTCAGTCGCGCCATTGATCTGGATTTGAAGATCAGAAAGGACAGGGGGCGAATCCGGGGAAAGTGGATACTCCGCAAGGCATTTGAGGGCATGCTGCCGCAGGAGATATTATGGCAGGGCAAAAGACCCCTGGAATATGGGTCAGGCATGACGGAATTGAGAAGCGTAATCGAATCGCAGATATCGGATGAAGAGTTTAAGGAAGGTCTGAGGGCGTATCCCATAAGATTCTGGAATAAGGAGCATTTCTATTATTATCGTCTTTATCGGGAAGTGGTTGGTGAAATTCCCGCTCCCGAAGAGAGACAGAAGACCTGTCCCTGTTGCGGAGCAGGTATGAATGACGGCGCCTTTCACTGTAAGATCTGCGGAGGTGTTACCCAATGGGAAGGAGTGTAAAACCCGATGCCTTTGTTTCCTGGAGTGGTGGAAAAGATGCGGCGCTCTCCTGCTACCGGGCAATGAAGGATTTTAGGATAGCGTGCCTCTTGAACATGGTAGACGAAGATGGACGGTTTTCACGATCCCATGGTATCAGGACGGATGTTGTGAGATTGCAGGGTGAGGCGATGGGTCTGCCCGTTGTCCAGCCCCGGTGCTCATGGGAAACATATGAGGAAGAGTTCAAGAAGGCACTGTCTACCCTGAAAGACAGGGAAATCGAGACGGGTATTTTCGGAGACATCGATCTGAAAGGTCACAGGGAATGGGTGGAAAGGGTCAGCAGAGAATCGGATATGGTGGCCGTACTGCCCCTCTGGGGAGAAAAGACGAGAAGAAACCTCCTGGAGGAATTTATAGATATGGGATTTGAAGCCGTTATCGTGGCCGTAAAAAGAGATGTGCTGGGGCCGGAATGGCTGGGGCGCAGCGTTGATCGCGATTTTATAAGGGATATTTCAAAAGTCAGGAGGGTGGATAGTTCCGGTGAAGAGGGGGAATATCATACCTTTGTCCTGTCGGGTCCAATATTCAGGAAAAGAATAAACATTTTGAAATCTGAAAAAGTGACCCGCAATCAACACTCCTTTCTCGATATTGTGGAATGCGAATTGGAGGAAGGGACAAACTCCCGGAGAGGGGCTTGAGCCCACCGGGGATAATTTTGTGTTCTCGCTTTAACCTGAAGACGCATGATCAGAACAGAATAGTGATTGAAAGACTTCAGAGTAATTTTAGATGAAATAGCAAGGGGTCTGGGATGGTAATCTTTGTGACAGGCGGCGCCAGGAGCGGCAAGAGCGATTTTGCCCAGGATATGGCTGAAAAAAGGAAGGGGAAGAGACTCTTTCTGGCAACGGCCCAGGCCTTCGATGAGGAGATGGAGAAAAGGATTCAAAAGCATCAGGAGAAACGAGCGGAACGCTGGGAAACCCTTGAGGAACCCATTTTTATTGGGAAAGCCCTGAGGTCGGTTGCGGGCTCATACAACACCATCCTCGTTGATTGCCTCACCCTCTGGATGTCCAATCTCCTGATGGAATTTCCCGATCAGGATGAAGAGATAAGAGAAATTATGGATGATTTCTTTCAAAGCATGGAGGGGATAACGGGAATGGTTATAGTTGTGTCCAACGAGGTCGGTGCGGGAATCGTTCCCGACAATAAACTAGCCAGGGATTACAGGGATCGGCTCGGTTTTCTAAATCAGGCCGTGGCGAGAAGGGCAGACGAGACATATCTGCTTTGTGCGGGTATTCCCGTAAAGATAAAGTAGGGGCAGGAAGTGAAAGATTTACAGAGGGTGATACAGGGCATCCAGCCACTAAATGAATATTACCTGAAGAGGGCAAAGCTGAAGCTGGACAGTCTTACAAAACCGATTGAAAGCCTCGGCAGGCTCGAGGAGGTTGCCCGGCGGTATGCGGCTGTCAGGGAAAATCTGAATCCGTCCATAAAAAGAAAAGTGATCGTTACCTTTGCCGGTGATCATGGCGTTGTGGAGGAAGGCGT
>JAUVXT010000075.1 GCA_030603465.1 Deltaproteobacteria bacterium | reverse complement strand
ATTGCCCTGTAGAAATCGTTGTCCTCAAAGAGTCGCTCCGCGAAACGAAACTGTCTTTCCATATCATCCGAGTCATTTCCCGTGGCGCAATCAAAAGGCACAAAAAGACAAATTATTAAAAACAGAAGAATGTGGAAAGGGATCTTTCGCATTCTCCCTACACGTTCCTTCCCATACCAAAGGCAGAAATGTTCATTTCAGACATCTTTCCTGAAAAGGTCCTCTTCAAAACCTCTTCCCATATATTCGGATCAAAAGGCAGGTGCACGGATAAAGCTCCCAGCATTACGGTATTTGTCATCCTCTTATCACCGGCCTTTTCTGCCAGAGATGACGCGGATACCACTGTAACATCTGTGAAATATTCATTAATAGTCTCTGTCACATTGGAAGGATATTCCCCTTCACCCATATTGACCGATGGGGGATAGATTTCTTCATCATTTATGATTATTATTCCTTCGGGTGCAAGGTAATCCAGATAACGAAGAGTCTCCAGCTTCTCAAAGGAAATAAGGAGATCGACGCCCCCCTTCATGGAGAGAGGAGAAAAGACCTTGTCGGAATATCTTATATGGCTGGATACGCATCCACCCCTCTGGGCCATTCCGTGAACTTCACTTTTTTTGACGTCGTATCCCGCTTCCATAATGACGGATGACATAATATCGCTTGCCCTGATTATACCCTGCCCCCCTACCCCGGCGAGCAGTATACTCTTCCCTGAATTATTCATTATCCGTCACCTCCGCTATCGCTTCCGGTTTACACACCTGCCGGCACAAGGTGCAGCCTGTACAGAGAAAAGAATTAATCGAGGATATTCCTTCCTGCTTCTTCCCTTTTTTGTAAATCTTCAACTCATCCCTGTCTTCAAATCTCCTCCAAGAAATAGCGGGACATCCCAGACCGAGGCACATTTTGCAACCGATACATTTTTCCGGGTCAACTGTAAAGGGTTTTGCCGGTTTCACCTTCTGTTGTTTTTTCAGCAAGACACAGGCGCCCTTCGAAATGACGAGCGAAGGACAATCTTTGGCCCGTTCTTCTTTCATGACCTCTTTCGTGTTTTTTATATCATAGGGGTCAATAACCCTGACACTTTCAATGCCGATAGCCTTAGCCAATAAAGTGAAGTCAAGCTTCCCGGTAACTTCTCCCTGAAGAGTCAGTCCCGTTGCGGCATGTTCCTGAAGTCCCGTCATGGCTGTTGTACTATTATCGGATATGACGATTACTGCGGCGCTTTTGTTGTAGGCCATATTCAAGAGTGGCGTGATCCCTGAATGGACAAATGTAGAATCACCTATGACGCCCACTATCTTTCCCGCGCCCTTCTCTTTCAAGGCCTTGCTCATCCCATGCGCCATACCGATGCTGGCCCCCATACATATAGTGGAGTCCATTCCCTCCAAGGGTTTCATGAAAGAGAGCGTATAACAGCCTATATCACCCGCCACGAAGGCATCTAATTTCCCCAGCACATAAAAGAGTCCTCTGTGCGGACATCCCGGACAGAGATTCGGCGGCCTCTGTGGGAGAGAAAGGGTTGGCAAATCTACCCTTTCAGCAGATCTCCCCGTCATTGAAGTTTCGATTATTCCGGGGTCAAATTCACCGGTATAGGGGAAAATATCTTTACCAGTCGCCTCGATGCCCATTGCCTTTATCGCCTCTTCAAAAAATGGATCCAGTTCTTCAACCACATAGAGTTTCTTTACCCTGGAGGCGAATTCTCTGATCAGATTAACGGGCAGGGGAAAAACCATTCCCAGTTTGAGATAGGAGTAGCGGGGGAAGACGTCTTTGGCATAATTATAGGACATTCCGGAAGTTATAATCCCCACTTCCGGATCATTTAATTCCATCCTGTTTTCAGGAAAGGACTCCGCGAATTCTCTTAATTCGGACATCCTCTTTTCAACTTCCACCCGCCTGACCCGTGCCCTGGCCGGAACCATCACATATTTTGCGGGGTTTTTATAAATTCCGGTTTTATCCTCGCCTTCTATGCGATCTTCGAGAATAACTATCGATTGTGAATGTGAAACCCGGGTCGTGCTCCTCAGAAAGACTGGCGTGTCGAATTTTTCGCTGATATCGAAGGCAATTTTGACAAATTTCTTTGCCTCCTGGCTGTCCGCGGGTTCAAGCATGGGAATCCGGGTAAATTTTGCGTAGTTCCTGTTGTCCTGTTCGTTTTGCGAGCTGTGCATGGAGGGATCATCGGCCGTTACTATGACAAGTCCCCCATTTGTTCCCGTGTAGCTTATGGTAAAAAGCGGATCGGCCGCAACGTTAACACCGACATGCTTCATCGTGACCAGGACCCTGGCCCCGGCAAGAGCGGCTCCGATTCCCACTTCGAGGGCCACCTTTTCATTGGGAGACCATTCGGCATATACGCCTGGATACTGTGAATATTCTTCAAGTATTTCCGTACTCGGTGTACCGGGATATCCGGAAGCAAATAAAACGCCGCACTCGTATGCTCCTCTCGCGATCGCTTCATTTCCCGACATTAATTTCTTCATTGAATCAAACTTCTCCTTTTCAGCCAAGAGTGGCCACCTTGCTTCTTACGAGGGCCTCTATCAGTGGATCCGGTGTCTGCTCAAGGGCCTTCTTGTAAAACTCCAGGGCCTTCTTCTCTTTTCCCATTTTTTCATAAATCCTTGCAATATTTGCGTAATTCATAGATGTAAAATGCAATCCCTCTATGCTTTCATTGGAACTTTCAAAAGATTCGATGGCCTGTTCAAAATCTTTTTTATCTTCATAACAGTAACCCAGTCCATAATATGCAAGTGATGTCAGCATGTTGTGCTTTGAGGACTTTTTCAGGAACTTTCTATAGGCCTCGATTGACTTATCTACATCCAAGAGAGAATAATATATATTCCCTGTATTGTAGAAGGCCAGTTTTGCGGCATCACTCTTCGGATATTTGTTTATGAGCTCTTCATAAATCTTGACGGCCGTCTCGTATGTCTTTATATCATCGTCGGAAGCGCCCGCAAGGGTATAGGAATTGTAGGCCAGTGAATACATGAGGTTGGCCTTTCTCTCATAATTTAAATTATAAATACCCCATACAACAAGCAATAAAACAATCAGCCCCGCGATGCCCGAGGCGAGGTAGAATTTTTGCCTGTTTTCATATATGTATTGAAATGCTCTCGCCGCAACGCTATGGAACTGGTCCGGTTGCTTTAACTCTTTTTTTGTAATCTTCTTTTCCTTTGCCACAAAAATCTCCTTCCTTTTATGGGTTATCTCAATATTTATGGAATCGTAAAAAGCTCCGCTATACCGACCTGTCTGCGTACGGGCACGTACAGGCAAACCTATCGAAATTATTATAATGGAAAGTAACTTTTACAAAGCATGTTGTAAGGCCGATGGGGGCATCGGCCCCTACATTATCATTTCACTTGAACCTTTGAACCCTTGAACCCTCTCATATTAGAGAATGTCTTTAACCCTGTTAATCATATCCTCAGGGGCCCTTATAACTTTACAATTCTTATCCGTAAAGGCGTGAAGTGTATAACCTTCCGCTATCTCCCGCTCCATATTTTCATCCGTTATAGTGTAGTTAAATTTCATGCTTGCCCGTCTTATATAGACTATTTCCGTTGCAACAACGATGATTTCATCGTATCTTGCAGGCGTTATATAATGACAGTGTACCTCTGAGAGGGGAAGATAATAACCCGCGGCTTCAATGTCCGCGTAAACGATGCCGATTTCACGAAATAACTCTGCCCTTCCAACCTCAAACCACTTTATATAATTTGCATGATATACGATGCCCATTGCATCGGTATCGGCATAAATGACCCTAATTTTTACCTCTTTCTTGTTCAACAAAATCCCTCCAGTCTTTTATGAAGTGCTCTATAAATCTGTGTCCCGGTGATATGATAAGATCCGTATTCCGGGCTTCCCTTTCACTAAATGAACTGCTATTCCTGATGTTTTCATGGTCATAAGATGAAAATACAAGAAAAGGACTGGGATCAGAGACGTGTGTCCTGACAGCTATAGGGGTCGGATGATCGCTCAGAACCGCAATTCTGAAATCGCCTAATCCCCGAATACCGGATAAAATTGTTCCCACCACCTTTTCGTCGAAATCTTCAATGGATTTTATCTTTCCCTCAATATTCCCCTCATGTCCCATTTCATCAGGCGCCTCTACATGAATAAAAACAAAATCATGCTCTTTTAAAAATTCCAGGGCATTCTTTGCCTTCCCCACGTAATCGGTATCTATGTAGCCTGTAGCGCCATCCACATGAATAATATCGAGCCCCGCGTAGATGCCGATACCGTTCAAAAGATCAACGGCGGAGATCATTCCACCGGTAACGTTAAACCTTTCCGTGAGGGGTTGCATGGCAGGCGCCCTCCCCTCTCCCCACAACCACATGGAATTGGCAGGCCTTTTGCCTTGTGAAATGCGGGAGATGTTAACCGGGTGATCCTTTAATAATTCCTGAGAGTTATTCATGAGTTTTATGATCTCGTCGGCGCCTTTACCTCTGGGAAGATTCCCCTCTATTTTTTCACCAACGGTATCATGAGGCGGGGTTGTTTCCATGTCGCAGGCGCCGTCTTTCCATACAAAAAGATGCCTGTATCCAACGCCGGGGTAAAATGTAAAGAGGGATGAACCAAGTTCTCTGTTGATGTCAAGAATGATGTCACGCCCTTCTTCCGATGTAATGTGCCCGGCATTGAAATCTTCTATTATAGTCATGTCCTCATTAAGCGTAACAAGATTACAACGAAAAGCTACATCATCGGGCCCCAGAGTAACACCCATGCTTGCGGCTTCAAGGGGGCCGCGGCCCGTATGGTATTTTTCGGGATCGTAGCCCAGTACCGCAAGATTTGCCACATCACTCCCCGGGGTTTTCCCCGGAGGTATCGTGTCTATGAGACCCACTGTGCCATTACGGGCAAGTTTGTCCATATTGGGAGTTTTCGCAAATTCAAGGGGGGTTTTCTCATCAAGATCGGAAAGGGGATAATCCGCCATTCCATCACCGAGCAGCATTACGTATTTCATGTCAGTTTTTCATCCACTATCCTTATCAACATCATATCTTCACAGACAACGTCGAGTTTATTGATCTCCCGCAAAGCGGTCTGAACGTCGCGCTCCCTTGACTTGTGTGTCGTCATTACTATAGGGACGGCGCCATCAAGCTTTCTCCCCTTCTGAATGACGGAAGAAATACTTATGTTATGCTTTCCCAGAATCCCGGATATTCTGGAGAGAACGCCCGGACTGTCTACAACGGAAACCCTGAAATAATAGTTCGCCAGGACATCGTCCATGGGCAAAAGGGTTATATCATCAATCTCATCATCCATGTAAGATCGCAGAGGTACTCTGCCCCAGATTCCCTTTGCTATATCTCGCGCTATATCCACCAGATCACTTACTACGGCGCTTGCCGTCGGCATCATCCCGGCGCCCTGTCCATGCAAAAACACGGATTCCGCAGCATCCCCATCGATATGGATCGCGTTAAAATTACCATTCACACTGGAAAGGATATGATCAAAGGGGATCATCGTTGGATGGATTCGCGCCTCGATGGAGTCTTCCCTCCTGGCCGCTATGGCGAGCAGTTTTATCTTGTATCCCAGTTCTCCGGCAAATTCTATATCCTGCGGACTGACAGACGTTATTCCCTCCCTGTATATATCATCGAGTCTGACACTTTTGCCGTAAGAAAGGGACAGAATGATGGCAAGCTTGTGGGCCGTGTCGATTCCCTCGATATCATATGTCGGATCGGCCTCCGCGAAACCAATTTCCTGTGCTTCTTTGAGCACGGCATCAAAGGCCTTTTTCTCATCGGTCATTTTTGTGAGGATATAATTTGCTGTTCCATTTAATATGCCGAAAATCGATTTAATATTATTCGCGACCAGACTTTCTTTCAGGGTTTTAATAATAGGAATCGTTCCCCCTACGCTCGCCTCGAAACCCATATTTACATTTTCTTCGCCGGCAACACCGAATATCTCATTTCCATGCACGGCAAGGAGGGCCTTGTTTGCCGTAACAACGTGCTTTTTGTTCCGCATGGCCTTCAAGATAAAAGACTTTGCGGGCTCATATCCCCCCATCAATTCTACAACGATATCGATCTCCGGATCATTCAGGATCTCGTTTACATCTGTTGTAAGCACACCCTTTTCCACCGATACCCCCCTGGGTGTCTCAATGTCGAGGTCTGCGATTTTCTTTATGACAAGCCCGGCGCCCAAACGATTCCGTATAAGACCCTCATTGTCCTGAATGAGTTTCACCGTTCCCGAACCGATGGTCCCGAATCCGATCAGTCCCACATTTATATCTCTACTCATCATTTAATCCCTTTCTTTAGATTAGACATTGCTATACCAGTTCATCGAAATTGTCAAAACATTTAGCCTGTCCTGGCGAGTTCCAGCCGCTCTTCCCATCTGTTTCGGCCTGTTCGGGGAACAGGCCCTACACCATGTGCGCAGGGTTACAACGTAGGGCCCGTTTCCCAAACGGGCCGGAGACCACGGGCCGATGAGGGCATCGGCCCCTACAACCTATATGCATACCCACACAGGAGTGCGAGAACGAGCCGGAGAAATCACACGGGCCGTTCGGGGAACGGCCCCTACATTCGTATGCACGGTGGAAATCCCTCTGTAGGGCCTGTTCCCCGAACAGGCCGGAGGTCGAATTACAGAGGCAGGGAATCCTCCATCTTGCTATATGGATATTCCTGCCAATGAGATACCATACCCTTTCTTGCAGGATTATTTACTATATATTCAGCTATCTTACGCAGCGATTCTTCTTTTCTCACAACGTGGTCATAAAAATTCTTCTGCCACAGTGGTTTAATGCCAAATGACTGATTAATAATCCTGGCTGTATAACGTTTAAATGCCGCAACCCAGTTCTGAAGACTCTTTTGATAGTTATCAGCCAATGAAAGCAGGATATGCAGGTGGTCCGGCATAATGCAGTAGCAGAATAATTTTATCTCATTTGCATCCCTTCTGAATTTCATCTCATCTTCGACTATTACAGCCATGTTATTATTCAAAAAGCACGGTCGCCTGTCAGCCGTACAGATGGTTATAAAATATACATATTTGCCCTTGTAATCAAAATTGCTCAAGTGCGGGGTTTTTCTCTGTTTCATTGTTATACGCCCGTCCTTCTGTTTCGGCCTGTTCGGGGAACAGGCCCTACACCATGTGCGTAGGGTTACAACGTAGGGCCCGTTTCCCAAACGGGCCGGAAACCACGGGCCGATGGGGGCATCGGCCCCTACAACTAGCCGGTCCTGGCGAGTTCCAGTCTTCCCTCCCATCTTTTGATCAGCACCTCTTTGAGGATACTATACTCCGGTTTTTCAAGACGGGGGTCATCTGCAATAACAAAAAATGCCTCACGTCTGGCATCATTGAGAAGTTTCGCATCCCTCACTATATTCGCAATCCTGAAATCGGGCAGCCCGGACTGTCTTATTCCCATAAATTCACCCGGTCCCCTGATGGAGAGATCTTCCTCGGCGATCTTGAACCCATCGTTCGTCTTCTCCATAATGCTTAATCTTTTCCTCGCATCCTCGGAACCGCGATGATGGGCAACGAGAATACAGTATGACGGAATATCTCCCCTGCCGACCCTGCCCCTTAACTGATGTAACTGAGAAAGCCCGAATCTTTCAGCGTGTTCCACAATCATGAGCGATGCCGAAGGGATGTCTATGCCCACCTCTATTACGGTTGTGGAAACGAGTATATCGAGGGTTTTTTCTAAAAAAGCCGCCATTACGGCATCTTTCTCCGCGCTCTTCATCTTTCCATGAATCAATCCGACCTTGTAGTCAGGAAATATTTCGCTCTGAAGATGAGAGGCCATTGTGGTTGCATCTTTTAGATCCAGATTTTCCGATTCTTCGACGAGGGGGTATACTATAAAGGCCTGATTTCCCTTTTTTGCCTCTTTTCTTATTATTTCATACACCTTATCGCGATCTTTTTCGAAAAAAACCTTCGTCTTTATCCCCATTTTCCCCGGAGGCATCTCATCGATTACGGATATGTCAAGATCCCCGTATACCGTCATTGCCAGTGTCCTGGGTATCGGCGTGGCCGTCATGACCAGCACATCGGGATTTATACCCTTTTCTCTCAGAGTTGCCCTTTGAATAACACCGAAACGATGCTGCTCATCTATTACGGCAAAACCCAGGTTTTTGAATACGACACCTTCCTGTATCAAGGCATGGGTTCCAATGACAATATCGATATCCCCTTTTTCGATCTTTTCAACGACATCTTTACGTTCCTTTGTCTTCATAGCGCCTGTAAGGAGAACAGATTTCAGACCCAGGGTGTCGGACCAATCCTTTATATTCCTGTGGTGTTGAGCGGCCAGGATCTCCGTTGGCGCCATTATAGCGGACTGATAGCCCGATTCGCAGGCCGTTACCATCGCCGCCATTGAAACGACGGTCTTGCCGCAGCCGACATCGCCCTGTAGCATCCTGTTCATGGGATATCCTTTCCTCATATCGGCCTCTATTTCTCCGATAACCCTCTTCTGCGCGCCGGTCAATTCAAAGGGGAGGATGCTGTAAAATTTATCAACCAACGGTCCATTTGTTTTGAACGAGGTACCTTTTTCTATTATGTTAGATTCCTTTTTCAGCGCCATCCCCATCTCGAAAAAGAAGAATTCATCAAAGACAAGTCTCCTGTGTGGCGCTGATTTAAACTGGTTTAGCGCGTCTATCCCCTGATCAGAATCGGGGAAGTGTACATTCCTTATAGAGTATCCTATTTCCGCCAGCTTGTTTCTCTCTAATATTTTATCGGGAATGGGACCGACTATACAGTCCGCGTAATCACTTACTACCTGTGCCATCAGCCTTCGTATGTATTTTTGATGAAGTCCTTCCGTCTCGGAGTATATCGGAATAATTCTCTTGAAATGGATGTGTTCATTGGCATCATCCTCTTCATCAAGCTTTTCAAAATCCGGGTGAATCATCTCCTTAGCAAAGAGGTTTATCTTTACATCACCGGTAAGTATAAACCGTTTTCCCCTGTTAAAGATCTTCTTGAGGTATCCAAAATTTCCCCTGAACCACTTTGCCGTAATGAGACCCGTTCCATCATCAACAGTAACCTCAAATACTTTTCTATACCTGTATCCCTTTACCGCGGCATCGGTGACATTTCCCACAATGGTTGCCTTTTCCCCGGGCCTTAACCGGGATACATTTTTTATAAATCTGCGATCCTCATATCTCCTTGGCAGAAAATAGAGCATATCCTCCACCGTTTTTATGCCTTTTTTCTCCAGAAGCAACGCTATCTTCGGTCCCACACCCTTTACGTATTGAACGGGGAGTGAGAGTTTTTTGAAAAACTCCTTCAGTTCTTCAACCGTAGATATCGTCTGTTTGTTTGATGACGTTACCGGGTGGTGGGAAGATAGTTCTTTCAAATTCTTTACCAGTTCCAGGGCATTAGATATGAGATTTTTTTTGTCATCTTCAGAACGGGAATCAAATTCAAGAAAAATGTCCTCAAGCTTTGAAATAATATCCGCGTCGCGTTCACTTAATGGGTGCTTTGTCTTTTTGAATTCACAAAGAAAGACCGACATGGTCGATCCCAGGTCTTTGACGAGAGGGAGGTTTCTGAATGAATTTTTCGATGAAAATACTAAAGGAGCCTCCAGTTTCTCTAAAATGTCCCTGAAATCATCCATAAAACCTTACCTTTATACCGAATCTCTTTACACGGAAAGCATGTAACTTACTAACAAATATACAGATAATTTACCGCGAGTTTACGAGCGTCTTCGTGAATGCCTGTGTTAGCTTTATAATTTCATTTACAGATTTAAAAGCTTTGCACCATGAAATATTCTTAAAATAAAAACAGAACTTTCTGTAATTCGATAAACTATCCGATATTTTTTGAAAATTAGATGTCGGTAGTCTGTGTCAAAGAATTCATTCTCAGGTATCAACGGGTGGCGATCGGGAAACAACTCAAGAGTATAGACTTTTTTCTCCAGTTGAAGAATAAAATTAGCGGCATCGTTAATGCTGTCATCCGCAATGTAATAAAAAATTCGTTCCAAATCATTTTGTGCCTGTTGAGATAAATTAACCTGATATTGTTTTTTCACGTTTAAATTCCTTGAAAAAAGCGCTCGCTTCTTTGTAGCGATTATTGCCTATATCTTCCTCTGCCGGTATAAGAAGCTTAAGCAAATTAAATGCATTTGCAATCTTTTCATATTCCTTTGCAGCCAGAAGCACAGCTTCAGCTTTGCCATTCACTGTGAGGACAACCGGACGTTTGGTTTTGTGAATTTGTTCAAGGATTGAATTGGTATTTCTCTTTAAATCTGTAATTGAACGTATATCCTCAGTTATGCTCAATGTCATTTTATCACCTCATAATACTTTTTCAGCATTTTATATGATGCTTTTAATATGCAACATTTAATGACAAAAATCAAGATTATTTTGTGGGCTTAAGCTAACGTACCGATAACCAGCCCGGCGAGTTTTTTGCCGGGTCTGAGTTTATTGGATTGTTAGCAGTTAATTGAGGGGTGGTCATAAATAATCATTGACAAAGTCCTCTGGTATGTTGATAATAAGGCATATTTAACATATAGGAGGATGCCATGGTCAATAATAGCAATCCCCTCGTACAAATACTACACCTCGTGGACGAGGTCTACGAAGTGGAAGAACCCAAACCAATGGGCCGGGGAAGGCCCAGAACCTACCAGGATATCGTTATTTTGAAGGTATTTATCGTTATGGTCATCAAGCATATTAAGACCTTTAAGGGGTTGCACCGATACCTCCAACAGAATCCAACGATTCAAAGGCGCTGCGGGTT
>JAUVXT010000073.1 GCA_030603465.1 Deltaproteobacteria bacterium | reverse complement strand
CCCGCTGATTCAGCAGTCTTTTGTACTGCAAAAGATATATCTCCCACTCTATTGCCGGGGATCGCCTGCTCTATACCTTTGTACAGCGATTTCTTCGTAACGCTCATTAATCGAGCGGCCCCGTCCGATACCATTCCCACTGCAAATGTAGCCGCCGAATCTCCGTAATATCCTTTATAGTCTACACCGAAATCGATACTTACTATATCGCCATCAACGAGTATCCTCTTCGATGGAAAGCCGTGAACCACCTCGCTATTTACTGATACACAGAGCGAATAGGGATAGTTTCTGTAACCTTTGAAAGCCGGTTTTGATCCCTTCTTCAGTGCCTCCGATTCCGCATATCTATCCAGTTCCAGTGTCGCCAATCCGGGTTCGATCAGGGCCTTTAATCCACTCAATATGTCGGCTACAATAGAATTACTCTCCCGCATCCGCTCGATTTCTTCTGAAGATTTAAGGATCACCATCAACAATATTACCTTAATTCAATGTACAAGATCAGCGTCTTCTAGCCACTCGGCCCTTCTTCATAAAACCCTCATATTGACGGGTCAGGAGATGGGTTTCGATTTGACCGGCCGTATCGAGCGCCACACCCACCACAATAAGGAGAGCGGTGCCTCCAAAGTAAAAGGGAACATTAAACTTTGTCATAAGAAGACTGGGAAGGACACAAACAGCAGACACATATATCGCGCCACTGAATGTAAGTCTCGTCAGAACTCTGTCTATATATTCAGACGTCCTCTTACCCGGTCTGATACCCGGCACATATCCTCCATTCTTTTTCATGTTATCGGCCACATCCACGGGATTAAATGTAACGGCCGTGTAGAAATAACAGAAGAAAACGATAAATGCCACATAGAGGAGCTCATAAAAAATACTCCCGGGCATCAGCAAACCCTTCACCATTTCCATCCATGGATGGGTTACAAAATTTGCAATAGTAGCCGGGAACATTATGATAGACGATGCGAATATTGGCGGAATTACGCCCGCCGTATTAACCTTTAATGGGAGATGCGTAGTCTGTCCACCATACATTTTTCTCCCTATTATCCTTTTTGCATACTGTACCGGTATCCTTCTCTGGCCGCTCTCCACAAATACAATGATACCAACTACGGCAATCATCATCAAAATAAGAATGACCGCAAAGAAGATTCCCATTTCGCCCGTTGACAGCAAACGAAATGTATTAAAAACTCCTGCCGGCCCTCGTGCCACGATTCCGGCAAAGATGATGAGCGATATCCCGTTGCCGATTCCTCTCTCCGTAATCTGTTCTCCAAGCCACATGATAAATGACGTGCCTGCCGTTAAGGTTATTACCGTCATCAACCGGAATTCCCAGCCGGGGATAAGAACGACGGACAATCCCGAAGGACCGGCCATATTTTCAAGACCGATGGATATTCCAAATCCCTGCACTATACTTAAAAGAACCGTCCCGTATCTTGTATACTGGGTTATCTTTCTTCTCCCCGAGTCTCCCTCTTTAGACAGCTTTTCCAGATGGGGAACGACGACAGTGAGCAACTGCAGAATAATGGACGCGCTGATATAGGGCATTATTCCCAGGGCAAATACGGACAGCGTACTCAGAGCTCCCCCGGCAAACATATCAAATAGGCCGAGAAGGGAACCACGCGCCTGATCAAAAAAAGCAGACAGGGCCTGTGTGTCAATACCGGGAGTAGGGACATGCACACCTATCCGGTAAACGGCAAGCAGAAGAAATGAAATTAATATCCTCTTCTGCAATTCCGGTATTTTTGTTATATTTTTAAAACCACCCAGCACTTTAAATAACCTCTATTGAACCGCCCGACGCCTCGATTTTTTCCCTTGCGCCCTGGCTTACGGCATTCGCTTTCACCGTCAGTGAATAATTTATAGCACCCTTTCCAAGTATCTTGATTCCGTCGCCCTTCCTTTTTATGATACCTTCATCCAAAAGGACCTCGGCATCAACAACGGAACCTTCGGGAAATTTCGTCAACTTCTCCAGATTAATAATTATTATATCTTTCCTGAATCTGTTGTAAAATCCTCTTTTGGGCAATCTCCTCGTCAGGGGCATCTGGCCCCCCTCGAAACCGGGTTTTACTCCGCCGCCGGATCTGGAATTCTGTCCCTTCGATCCCCTGCAGGATGTTCCTCCGTGGCCGGATCCCGCCCCTCGTCCTACCCGCTTTCTCTTTTTAATCGCACCCTGGGGACGTCTTAATTCACTCAACTTCATGTTTGATCCACCTCGTATTCTTCCACCGAGACCAAATGTTCTACCTTTTTTATCATACCACGAATCTCGGGGGCATCCTTCAGGTAAACACTCTTCTGCAATTTACCCAGCCCCATACCGCGAAGTATCGCTCTCTGCTTCTTGGGTCGTCCTATATAACTCTTAATCTGCTTTACCTTAAGTCGCCTTCCCACCGAATGCACCTCAATCTTAAATATTTAGATCTCAGAAATATCTTTCCCTCGTTTGGCCGCAATCTCAACGGGGTCCGTCAATCTCTTCAACCCGTCCATCGTCGCTTTTACCAGGTTGTGCGGATTGTGTGATCCCAGACATTTAGTCAATATGTTTTGAATTCCCGCCATTTCCAGTATGGCTCTCACCGCTCCTCCCGCGATAAGTCCGGTACCTTCCGATGCCGGTTTCAAAAGCACTCTTCCTGCACCATAGTGACCAATAATCTCGTAAGGAATGG
The DNA here is from genome assembly GCA_030603465.1 of Deltaproteobacteria bacterium. GTDB lineage: Bacteria > Desulfobacterota > Syntrophia > Syntrophales > UBA2210 > JAFGPZ01. The sequence continues at coordinate 8,249 of JAUVXT010000073.1, read as the reverse complement.
TCTTGTTCTGGACGGCTACCTTGATCATCGCCTTCTTGGCCTTTTCCGTTCCCTTCCTGATGGCTTCAGGCACCTCATGGGCCTTTCCCAGTCCAACTCCCACGGACCCTTTTCCATCTCCGACAGCAACTATGGCACTGAATCTGAATCTCCTGCCACCCTTTACAACCTTGGCCGTCCTGTTAATTGTAACCACCTTATCCAGAATCTCATGTTCTTCCATATTTACCCTATCCACATTGCGACGAGTCTTTTCCATTCTATATTACCACACCAGCTTCCCTTACCGCTTCCGCAAGGGCCTTAACGCGTCCCTGGTAGAGGAATCTTCCCCTATCGAAAACGGCTGTTTTTATATTTTTAGATTGCAGCCTCTTTGCCATAACCTTGCCAACTTCTCTGGCCGCATCCACCTTATTCATCTTATCGAGAGTTCCTCTGAGATCTTTGCTGAGATTGGAGGCATCCGCCAGCGTTTTGCCCACATCATCCGCAATTGCCTGCACATATATATACCGCGAACTCCGGAAAACCGAAAGACGCGGTCTTTCTTCGGTACCGGACATCTTGCTCCGCACCCTTTTCTCGCGTCTATTCCTTATCTTTTTTAGCTTTTTTATAGTTGCCAAGATACTATATCTCCTCCAAGATCATATTACGCACCTGCGGATTTTCCAACCTTTCTCCTTATGTGTTCGCCGGCATACCTTATGCCCTTCCCCTTATATGGTTCAGGCTTCTTCAAACTCCTGATATCGGCTGCCACCTTTCCAACCAGTTCTTTATCAATACCGGAAACCACCATATTCACAAGTTTTTCTACCTTAATGGAGACACCTTTCGCAATCCTGTACTCCGCCGGCCTTGAAAAACCGATGGCGAGCCTCAATATATCTCCGTCCACCTCTCCGCGATATCCAACTCCCACTATTTCGAGGGCCTTTTCAAATCCTTCATTGACCCCGATTATCATATTTGCAATCAACGTCCTTGAAAGCCCGTGCAGGGATCGCCCTCTCTTATCGTCAGAGAGCCTCTTCACAAGCACTTCATCCTTATCAAGTTCAATATCAATTTCTTTAGAAATTTCTCTGGAAAGGACTCCCTTGGGTCCCTCAACCGTAATCAGCGAATTATCCCGGGTTATCTTTACACCAGACGGAATTTTTATCGGCTTACTTCCAACTCTCGACATAAACAAGTCTCCCCATACAACCTAATCTACCATACACTACAGAGGATCTCACCACCGGCATCAATCGCCCGGGCCTCTTTGTCAGTCATTATGCCCCTGGACGTCGAAAGAATAGCTATCCCGTAACCGTTCAAGACCTTCGGTATTTTTTTACTTTTCACATAAACCCTTTTGCTCGGCTTACTTATCCTTTGTATGTCTGTTATAATTTTTTCTTTTGAATCCGTGTATTTGAGATAAATTCTCAACACATTATGCGATCCGGCAGGATCTTTCCTGACATCATATCCGCCTATGAAGCCCTCCTTCTTCAGCACCTTCACGATACTGAGATTGGTCTTTGATACCAGAACATCGACACTCTTAAATCGCATCCGATTTGCATTCCTGACTCTCGTAAGCATATCAGCAATAGGGTCGGAAACTCCCATCTCATATCTCCTCTACCAACTTGATTTGATCATACCTGGCAATTCCCCGTTAAGCGCACGTTTCCTCAAACATATCCTGCACATATCAAATTTCCTGTAATATGCGCGAGGTCTGCCGCACAGGGGGCACCGATTATATTCTCTAACAGAAAACTTCTTCTCTTTCTTCGCTTTTGCTATTAAAGATTTTTTTGCCACACCAACTCCTCTCTAATTACGGAATGGAACACCCATCAATCTTAGAAGTTCTCTTGCCTCATCATCCGTCTTGGCAGTCGTAACTATCGCTATATTCATCCCCAAGACATTCTCTATTTTGTCATAATCGATCTCGGGGAATATATAATGTTCATTCATCCCCATAGAAAAATTCCCTCTGCCGTCAAAGGATTTTGGTGATATTCCTCTAAAATCCCTTATCCTGGGAATAGCAATATTGGCGAGCCTATCGAGGAACTCGTACATCATTTCAGCCCTTAAGGTTACCATGCAACCGATAGACATACCCTGACGCAACTTGAAGGTAGCAATCGATTTCCTTGCTTTGGTTATGACTGGTCTCTGTCCCACAATTGCAGCAAGCTCCTGCACCGCATTATCCAGTATCTTTATATTATGGATCGCCTCTCCCAAACCCATATTCACAACAATTTTCTCGAGTTTGGGAATCTCCATTACATTCTTATATTTAAGTTCCTTGATTAAGGCAGGAATTACCTTTTCTCTGTAATGTTCTTTCAATCTCGCCATTGATTCATCCTCAGTCTATTCGTCCAATATCTCTTCACATTTCTTGCAAATACGTACCTTTTTGGCATTTTCCAGCACCTTATAGCCTACCCGGACTCCGGCATCGCATTTGTTGCATAAAATTGCTACATTGGATATGTGCATTGAGCCCTCTTTTTCGACGATCCCGCCTTTCCCCTGGGCATCGGGTTTCTGATGCTTCTTAATGGTGTTCAGCTTTTCTATCACCACATGTTTTTTCTCGCTGATCACCTTGAGCACCTTGCCGGTCTTCCCTTTTTCTTTCCCGGCTACTACCCTTACCATATCACCTTTCTTAATATGAATTCCTTGCCTTTTTGTACCCAACATTCTGAACTTCCCCTTCTTTATAAGACCTCGGGAGCGAGAGAAATTATCTTCATAAACTGTCTTGCCCTTAGTTCACGCGCCACCGGTCCAAATATTCTTGTGCCGATGGGCTCAAGCGCGTTGCTTATCAAGACAGCCGAATTATCATCGAATTTAAGATAGGTACCATCAATCCGACCGATCTCTTTCTTGGTCCTTACCACGACAGCCTTTAATACGTCGCCCTTTTTGACCTTCGAATTTGGAATCGCCTCCTTAACGGAAACTACAACAATATCACCCACCCTGGCATATCTTCTCTTTGAACCGCCAAGGACTTTAATGCAACAAACCTTCTTAGCTCCGGAATTATCAGCTACATTTAAAAAGGACTGCATCTGTATCATGATAAAAGCCCCACTACTTCGCCTTTTCTGTTATTTCACGTATCCGCCATCTCTTCCCTTTACTGAGAGGACGGGATTCAGCAATTAGCACCTTATCTCCAGCATTACATATGTTTCCTTCATCATGTGCCATATATTTCACATGCCTTCTTACGTACTTATGGAACTTAGGATGCTTAACCAATCTCTCTGTTAAAACGACAATCGTTTTATCCATACTGTCGCTTATAACAATTCCCTGTATGGTTCTTCTTTTTTTTCTCGTATCCATACCTACTCGGAAACCCCCTTTTCTGTGAGAACCGTCTTCACTCGCGCAATATCTCTCCGAACATTCTTCATAACTGAAGGGGAATCCAGCCGGCCGGCCGTATGCCTGAAGCGAAGTTTAAAAAGCTCTTCTACAAGACTTTCATTCTTCTGTGTCAGATCATCGATGCTCATACTTCTAATCTCTTTAATTTTCATCGAAGACCTCCCTCGAAAGATACTTTGTCGCTATGGGAAGTTTCTGCGCCGCTAACCGGAGCGCCTCACGAGCCACGTTTTCTGCTACTCCCTCCATCTCATAGAGAACAGTCCCCTTCTTAACCACAGCTACCCACTCCTCGGGAGATCCTTTACCCTTTCCCATTCGGGTCTCGGCCGGTTTCTTTGTAAGTGACTTCTGGGGGAATATCCTTATCCATATCTTCCCGCCACGTCTTACATGACGGGTTATTGCTATACGGGCCGCCTCTATCTGACGCGATGTTATACGGCCGCATTCCATTGACTGAAGCCCGTATTCGCCAAAGTCGATGCTCGATCCTCTCTTGGCTTTGCCTCTTATACGGCCTTTCTGCAATTTCCTGTATTTTACTCGTTTTGGCGCTAACATAGTTTCAAACCTTTTTCATTCAACGGTCAATTTATTTACTCTGCTCTTTCCTCTCGGACAAAACCTCGCCATGAAATATCAATACCTTGACACCTATAATACCGTAAGTCGTGCGGGCTTCAGCCCGTCCGTAATCAATATCTGCCCTCAGGGTATGAAGCGGCACTCTACCTTCCCTGTACCACTCTCTTCTCGCCATCTCCGCTCCACCGAGTCTCCCCGAACATGCTACCCTTATTCCCTTTACGCCAAATTTGAGTGCCGACATTACACACCTTTTCATGGCCCTTCTGAATCCCACCCTTCTCTCAAGCTGAAGAGCTATATTTTCGGCGACGAGCTGTGCGTCTACCTCCGGCTTGCGTACCTCAAGGATATTGATAATGGCCTCTCCCGAAGCGATCTTTTCAATTTCCTTTTTTACCTTTTCTATTTCAGCCCCTTTTCTGCCTATAATAATTCCGGGGCGCGCAGTGTGAATATTGATTTTGGCCTTATCGGCGGCCCTTTCAATCTCTATTTTTGATACACCCGCATGATAAAATTTCTTTTTCAGGTGGTCCCTTATCTTTATATCCTCGTGCAGTAATTCGCTGTATTTTTTCTCTGCATACCACTGAGAATACCATGTCTTATTAATGCCCAGTCTGAATCCAATAGGATTTACCTTTTGCCCCAAACCTTCACCTCCTCATCAGGTTATCTTTCGTCCAGTATAACGGTTATATGACTTGTCCTCTTTTTTATCGGGGCCGCTCTCCCCTGTGCCCGCGCTCTCCATCTCTTCAGAGAAGGCCCTTGATCGACATACACTTCCTTGACGTATAGTATATTTTCGTCAATGTTAGGGTTCTGCGTGGCGTTTGCAACGGCAGATTTTAACACCTTTGTTATAATACGGGCAGCCTTCTTCCTCGTATAATCGAGTATCCTCTCCGCCTCTTCGGCCTTCTTGCCTCGAACAAGATTTACCGCCAGTCGAGCCTTCTGAGGTGATATTCTTACATGTTTGGCAACAGCTCTAGATTCCATTTCCATCAAAACTCCAAGAGATAATTTCTATTAAATCATCTTTTCTTCAATTTTGTTTTTCTATCTCCAGCATGGCTGTAAAAGGTTCTCGTCGGAGAAAATTCACCAAACTTATGTCCAACCATATCCTCGGTAACATATACGGGGATAAACTTCCTTCCATTATGGACGGCGAAAGTGTAACCCACAGCTTCGGGAGTGACAGTTGAACGCCGGGACCAGGTCTTTATTACGGTCCTACTCCCCGTTGCTTCCGCCTTTCTTATCTTTGCAATAAGTTTTTCATCGACATGGGGACCCTTTTTAACTGAACGTGCCACTCTTTAACCCCTCTTCTTCACTATATATTTATCCGAATGTTTATTCTTCCTCGTCTTATAACCCTTGGTCGGCACACCCCAGGGAGTACAGGGGTGTCTCCCTCCTGAGGATTTCCCCTCTCCTCCTCCCATCGGATGATCAACAGGATTCATTACCACACCGCGCACCTTTGGTCGCCTTCCAAGCCATCTCGACCTTCCGGCCTTTCCGATACTCACATTTTCATGATCAATATTTCCGACCTGGCCGATCGTTGCCTTACACTCTAAAAGGATCTTCCTCACCTCTCCCGAAGGGAGTCTCACCTGTGCATAGGCACCTTCTTTCGCCATAATTCGGCCCAAGGAACCGGCGCTCCTGATCAACTGACCTCCCTTGCCAATCTTCAATTCCAGGTTGTGTATAAAGGAGCCCGCCGGTATATTCTTGAGTGGAAGTGTATTGCCGGATTTTATGTCTGCTTTCTCACTGCTTACCACTGTACTTCCCACATCGAGTCCGACAGGCGCAAGTATGTATCTCTTCGCCCCATCAACATAATGGAGAAGCGCTATCCTCGAAGACCGGTTGGGATCGTACTCTATGGTAGCCACCTTGGCCAGCACACCCAGTTTGTTACGCCTGAAGTCTATCTCTCTATAGGCTCTCTTATGCCTTCCGCCTATATGTCTGCTCGTCATTCGTCCGAGATTGTTTCGCCCACCTGTCCTTTTAAGCGATCTTATCAAGCTCTTTTCAGGCCCAACCCGGGTAATGTCGTTAAAATCTAGACAACTCTGAAATCTCCTGCCGGGCGATGTGGGCTTATACGTTTTTATCGGCATCTCTTCTTATACTCCCTCATAAATCTCAATACTGCTACCGGGAGGGAGGTCAACAACGGCCTTTTTCCAGTTATTTCTTCTACCCGTTATTTTCCCCATCCTCTTCTTCTTGCCCGTCATATTCATAGTACGAACATCGAGTACTCTGACCTTGAAAATTTTCTCTACGGCATTGCGTATCTCTATCTTTGTAGCCCTCTTATCCACTTCAAAGAGATACTGGTTTCCTTCGTCTCTAGCAGTGGTACTCTTTTCCGTGATAAGCGGTCTTTTTATTACAGAATATATATCCATTATGACTGCAATGCTCCTTCAATCTTTTTTACAGAGGGTTCCAAAAGGATGACATTATCATGGTAAAGCAGATCGTAGACATTTAATCCCTCAGATCGCAGCATTTTTACATCCTTGATGTTCTTTGAAGACTTTTCCAATATGCGATCTTCTTTATCCAACACAAAGAGCGCCTTTTTTATGCCAAACCTGTCGAGGACTTCCTTAAATTTCTTTGTCTTGATCTCCTCCATGGGAAAATCCTTCAGTATCAATATCTTTTCTTCTTTCGCCTTCATGCTCAGCGCGGATCTCAGGGCAGCCTTCCTGACTTTTTTCGGAACCTTGTAGGAGTAATCTCTATATCTGGGACCAAACACGATTCCCCCGCCTCTCCATATGGGAGATCTCGTCGTCCCCGCTCTAGCCCGGCCGGTCCCCTTCTGACGCCAGGGCTTCCTTCCACCTCCTCGCACTTCGCTTCGGCCTTTCGTTGAAGCGGTCCCGCTCCTTCGGCATGCCCTCTGCATCTTCACCACCTCATAGAGGAGGGATTCATTAACATCGGCGCCAAAGACGAAATCGTTGAGTTCCAATTCGGCCACTTTGTTTTTTTCTATATCGTATACATCCAAAACAGACATTTTATCTACTCAGCATCCTCATACTTTGATAGAATCATTTATTAGCACGACGCCATTCTTACTTCCGGGAACGGCCCCCTTGATCATCATCAGATTGTTCTGCGGACTCACACCTACTACTTCAAGCCTCTGCGTCGTCTTACGCTTGTTACCCATCTGGCCCGGCATTTTCTGACCCTTAAATACCCTGGCAGGATAGGCGCTTGCCCCTATGGATCCCGGGGCCCTGTGGAACATCGATCCATGTGTTGCCCTGCCTCCATGAAATCCATGGCGCTTTATTACTCCAGCAAATCCCTTACCCTTGGTTGTCCCAACGATATCCACAGAATCACCAACCTTAAAGATATCGACCTTCAGCTCTTGACCAACTTCATATTCGCCAACAGAGTCCGTCCGAAATTCTCTGAGTACACGAAAATAGCCCTTATCGGCCTTTTCCATGTGCCCCTTGAGAGGCTTTGTCGCACTCTTCCCCTTAATCCTTCCGAAACCCAACTGTACGGCGCTATATCCATCTGCCTCTTTATCTTTTTTCTGGATGACGATACATGGTCCGGCCTCAATCACCGTAACCGGTATAACAGAACCATCCCTCCAGAATATCTGGGTCATTCCTATTTTTTTACCGATTAGCCCTGCTTTCATAACAGTCATAATATCCCATCTATTTTTCGACAAAAAGAAGGAGATGGAATATCACAGAGAACCATCTCCTCCTTCGTATTTCTTGTGAAACTACAGCTTCAGTTCTACATCCACACCAGCCGACAGGTCAAGCTTCATAAGGGTGTCCACGGTCGCCTGCGTCGGCTCTATAATATCAATCAACCTCTTATGTGTCCTGATCTCAAATTGCTCTCTCGATTTCTTATCCACATTCACCGATCGGTTCACACAATATTTATTGATCGTTGTGGGTAAAGGTATGGGGCCGGCCACGCGGGCACCGGTTCTCTTTGCGGTCTCCACAATGTCCTGCGCAGACCTGTCAAGTAACTTATAATCGTATGCCTTCAGGCGAATCCTTATCTTTTGATTTTCCATTTCTCCCTTTTTCAGCAAAATTGAATACCAATTTTCCTACTCTATGATTTTGCTCACTACGCCGGCTCCGACGGTTCTTCCGCCTTCCCTGATGGCGAATCTAAGCTGTTCTTCC
>JAUVXT010000296.1 GCA_030603465.1 Deltaproteobacteria bacterium | reverse complement strand
GAAATAGGCGCAGACATAAAAGAGAAACTATCCAAAACAACAATCATCGTGGCCGGTCATGCCGATAACACAGGATCTGACAAGTTTAATAACAGACTATCCATGAAGAGGGCGGAAGCGGTAAAAAAATATATTACGGAAAAATATCAGATTCCTCCCGAACTCATAATCTTAAAGGCCTATGGAGAAAGCAGTCCCGTGGCGCCCAACGACTCTGATGAAAATCGCGCGTTGAATCGCCGCGTTGAAATCGTCGGGGAAGAGGAAGGACAGTTCTAGGCGGCTATCCGAAAACGCACCACCGTTGTCATTTCGAGCAGAGCGAGAAATCTTATTGTTTTGAACATACGTCGGTTTCAGATTTCTCCCTTCGGTCGAAATGACAGATAGCGATGGCTCTGCCGCTGGTTCAATCTTGCAGATTGAACCTCAACATTAAAGAGAGCTACTAATCGCTATCAGAGTTAAGTGTGTCGATAGGGGAGGGAAATCTGCCTCTTTGCAGCGCCACCAAGAAAGGGTTGTCTACCGGGCAGACCCACCCATTGACGTCAACGCCGCCCTTATTCCTTTCAGCGTTTCTTCTATGTCGCTATCGGTGTGGGCAAAAGAGAGAAATGACGCCTCGAACTGCGAAGGCGCGATGAATATTCCCTGCTCGAGCATACCCCTGAAATATCGTCCAAAGAGGTACGTATCGCTCTTACCGGCAGTGTCATAATCGACAACTTTCCCGGCAGTAAAAAATGTTGTGAACATGGAACCGACGCGATTGAGGGAATGGGGCAGTCCGCTCCCCTCAAAGAGGGTTCCAATTTCCCCGCAGAGGTAAGCCGCACGTTTCTCCAGCGCCTTATAGTCTTTTTCATCCTTAAGAATCTCCAGCGTTGTGACGCCTGCCGCCATCGCCAGGGGATTTCCCGAAAGCGTCCCCGCCTGATAGACGGGACCGGTGGGAGCCATCTCATCCATTATTTCTCCCCTTCCGCCGAAGGCGCCTACCGGCAAGCCGCCCCCTATGATCTTTCCGAGACAGGTAAGGTCAGGTGTTACGCCGATCAGGTTCTGATACCCGCCGTATGTAACCCTGAAGCCCGAAATGACCTCATCGAATATGAGGAGAATGTCGTTTTCAGAGGTGACCTTTCTCAATTCCTCAAGGAAACCGGGGATGGGTGGCACAACACCCATATTGCCCGCGATCGGTTCGACGATGATACAGGCAATATCATCGCCATGTTTTTCGATTGCTGATTTTACCGATTCAATATCGTTATAGGGAAGGGTTATGGTGAGACCCGCGAGAGACTCCGGCACACCGGGGCTCCCGGGAATACCCAGTGTCGCGACGCCCGACCCCGCCTTTACGAGGAGTGAATCGGCGTGCCCGTGGTAGCACCCTTCGAATTTTATGATCTTTTCCCTTTTCGTATATCCCCGGGCGAGACGAATGGCACTCATCGTCGCCTCCGTCCCCGAACTGACCATGCGCACCTTATCGATAGAGGGAATGGCCTCACAGATAAGACGCGCCATCCGGACTTCCAGTTCCGTCGAGGCCCCGTAGCTCGTTCCCTTATCCGCCGCGTTCTTAACGGCGCCCACGACGGCGGCATGGCTGTGCCCCAGTATCATCGGCCCCCAGGAAGAGATATAATCGATATATTCCCTCCCCTCTACGTCATATATCCTGGACCCCGCAGCCCTGCTGATGAAAACGGGGTCTGCATTGACCGACTTGAAGGCGCGCACCGGACTGTTGACGCCGCCGGGAATGTATTGTTTCGCCTCTTCAAAGAGTGCTCCAGATGATTTCTTCATTTTAATAGTACTCCATGCTGCTCTTTTTGAATTCTTCTTTGCTCTTCAGGATCTTAAAATCTGCGATGCCCGCGGCCAGGGAGATTTTCCCTACAAATTTTTCCACGCCCTTTTCGCTGAGGTGTATCATGGTATAGAGATTATACTTTCCGTCAAGCGGTGGCATCCTTTCATAACAGTGGGTAATGTCCCGGTAAGACGCGAAGAGGGCGCCCACTCGCTCGCACTCTTCGTCGGGAACCGCCCATACAACCATCGCGTTCTCCGTAAGACCGGCCTTTTGATGTCGCAGAATGGCCCCCACCTTTCGGATAACACCCTGTTTTTTAAGCCGTTTTATGGCATTAAGCGCCTCGCCTTCATCTGTCCCGATATGGTTGGCAAGGTATGCGAAGGGCCTCTTTGTAAGAACCATGTCCCCCTGCATATATTTTATCAGCGCTTTTTCCCGGTCATTGAGCATGACAATATCTCTTTTCTTCTGGACATTCTGGTCGTAATGTATTAGCATAGAAAAACAGTAGATTACAATTGTTTTTATTCTATATCGGAGAATATTGAAGTGATTATCATGTGATCTTTCTGTCTCAGAAACAATACAAAGGAACCTGGGACACGGGAAAGGTCACTTGAAATACACGAGTAAAGGAGAGTTGTTATGAGAAAATCGTTAAAGGTTATGGTTTATGGTCTGTTTACAATGTTTTTCCTTATGGTTTCGGCATCTGTGGTCATGGCCGCGGAGGCTCCCGGTCTCCCTTCAGGTGATT
>JAUVXT010000130.1 GCA_030603465.1 Deltaproteobacteria bacterium | reverse complement strand
CTAACTTCCAGTGATCTTCCGTCATTTCAGTAATACCTTCGGTTCCGGCAACATATTCTACCCAGTTTTCACTCCAGTTTTCGAATGCGTCGATAAAACCATCATCATCTACCATCCAGGTGTCACCTTTAAATTCTACTTTTGGCATATTATAACCTCCTTGTTAATTTATAATGTTAACGACTTTGTGAAAAGTCCAACTTCTGCGTTCCGCCGCATCCTTCGTTACTCCGGCGTACCGTAAGTACGCCTCATTCCTCAGGATTTGCGCGCCTTGAACTGAACAGCAAGTTCATTCCCCGCTGCTTGCGGCGGGGTTAGCGAGCGCATATAAAATAAAAATATTCCTTAACAGTCGGAGATTCCCAGCAACTTGTTGCGGGAAATCTTCAATTTGGAGCTCTTTACTTTTCGTACCTTTTTAATAAAACTTTTTGCCCATTCGGGATCTCCGGCTGCGTGAATGTGAGTGTATGTGGCCAGGAGATTATTTTTGATAAAACCATCTTTGGTTCCATCGATTCCGTTTCCGCGACGAACAGCGAAGGCGAAGTCAACCTTTTCTCCTTCTCCTATCAGAGCGCGCGAATAGTGAAATTCATGTCCTCTAATAGTTCTTCCTGTGGGAAAGTATGGATTCGTACGGTCGGTTTCCAAGATCGTATAACCATGACCCTGTGGTCTTTTCTCCATAACGAATCTGACGGGAAGCGCGCCGACCATGGGATATTCCCTGCCCTCTAATATAAGCCCTTCACCCAAATATAGCAAGCCGCCACATTCCGCATATACCGGCAACCCGGCCTCAATCCGTGCCTTCAAACTGTCCCGAAAGCTCCTGTTGTCGGCCAGGGCATTTGCCTGTGTTTCCGGGAATCCACCGCCTATGTAAAGGCCATCGACATCGGGCAGCTCAGCGTCCTTTATGGAATTGATTTCTATAAGGGTGGCGCCCGCATTCTTCAGCTGATCCAGATTCTCGGGGTAGTAAAACCAGAAGGATTGATCTCTGATGACGCCTATACGGAGCTTTTCACCATTGTCTTCACCCTGCTCTTTTCTGTAGAGGTCGTGGGGTTCTTCCAGGTGTTCAACATTGCGGGCTATTTCCAAGAGTTTGTCAAGATCGATTGAGTCACTGACAACAGATCGTGCGCAGCTTATTGATTTTTCCGCGTTCTCCCGTTCCTGAAAAGGGACGAGGCCCATGTGTCTCTCAGGAAAAGGATTTTCTCTCACTTTTGGGAGATGTCCGATTACGGGTATGCCACAGTAACGCTCAATGGCACTGCCAATGAGAGCCTTCTGCCTCGGACCGGCAATCCTGTTGAGGATAACACCTCCGATACGTACTTCCGGATCAAATACCTGACACCCCTTTACTATAGCCGCTACAGTTCGGGTCGACATTGTCACATCTATAATGAGAACGACAGAAGCGCCAAGCACCTTTGCCAGTTCTGCCGTGCTGTATGAACCCTGGATGTCAAGTCCGTCGTAAAGTCCCCTGTTTCCTTCGATAACTGCAATGTCCGCATTGGTGGCATGTGTTATAAAAGATCTGATAATCTGCCCCTTGGTCATCAAAAACATGTCCAGATTGTAACACTGGCTGCCTGACGACAGGGTTATCCACGCAGGATCTATAAAATCAGGCCCCTTTTTGAAAGGGGATATCGAGTATCCCCTTTCATGCAAAAGAGACGTAAGTCCAACTGTTAGGAATGTTTTTCCCGACCCTCCTCTCAGTCCGGCCAGAACTATACGAGGGGGCATATTAATCATAGCTTAGTCTGTCCACTTAAAGAGTGTGCTCTGTCGCCATGAAGGATAAGCAAACCTGTAATCGTCAATCAGTTTGTCTGAGAAGGGTATTTCGCATTTCTCGAAGAACCTTTCCCATCCTATCCTCTGAGCCCAGTCACCCAGTCTCTCATACTTGTTTGCGTCTGCGGAATAGGCTTCCAGAATATCCTTGACAGCCTTGACCATCGACGGCCATCTCGGTGTCTCGTTGGGGATAAAGGGAATGACAACCTTTGAAAACTGAGGCTTGGTAAGCCTGTTGGATATCTTTCCGCCAACAAGGATGGCCACGCCGTCGCCTTCTGCGTCATTCATTGGCATTGCCGGGCACATGGTGAAACAGTTTCCACAGAACATACATTTATCGTTGTTAACCTGTACGCTTCTGGAACCGTCCTCTTTCTTCACACCTTTAATGGCTCCGGTGGGACATGCCGCTATGGCCAATGGAAGCTCGCAAAGTTTATTGATATATTCTTCATCAATCATGGGGGGCTTCCTGTGGATACCCACGATGGCAATGTCAGAAGCATGAACGGCGCCGCACATGTTCAAACAGCAGGCTACCGCTATTCTTACATGACCGGGCAGCGTCATGTTGCCGAAATGACTGTAAATCTCATCCATGATCGATTTAACAGCGCCCGAAGCATCGACTGCTGCGGTATGGCAGTGAATCCATCCCTGCGTATGGACGATATTGGTGACGCCCGCGCCGGTTCCACCGATGGGGAATTTGTTGCCCCTGCTTCTCAGGTCATCTATCAATGGCTGAAGCTTCGATTTATCAGCCACCAGAAATTCTATATTGTTTCTGGTTGTAAATCGCAGGCTCCCATCACAGTATTTATCGGCAATCTCGCAGATTTCACGGATAAAATAGACACTCATTATTCGAGTTCCACCCACTCTGACAGTATAGAGATCATCGCCTGTCTCTGAGTGATGCACCAGAACGCCTGGTTCTAAAATTTCATGGTAATCCCACTTCCCGTAATTTTTCTTTACTATTTCCGGGAAGAATTTTTCGTAATGGACAGGGCCGATATCGGTAATCCTGTCTTTCATTGGATTTGCTGAATCGTATGGCATAGTTGTCACCCCCTATATGGAATGTTCTTTTCTAAATTTGTGTATATCCCGGGTGAAGCCACCTTCTACATCCTCTTCCTTCCAGAAGATGTAGGGGTTTTCTCTCGGGTATTCGATCATCTGTGGAATCGCTTCGATTTCCGTAACTTCGATGAATTCCTGAAGGCCTTTTCTCTGGATAAGTTCACCAAGTCTTTCCCTGTTTCTGCCTTCTTCCATCCACCAATCCCACACTTTATCGATAAATTCCTTGAATTCATCGAAGGGGGCTTGCATCTCCATAAAGGGTATTACCAGGGTGGCCAACTGAGCGCCTTCCAGGATCGGGGCTTTTGCTCCCACCAGGATGCTGGCGCCTTGTTCTTTCCCAACTTTCAATGCCCTCGGCATTACGCTGATGCAATGCATGCAACGGGTGCATTCCCTGTTGTTGATCTTTAATGCGCTTCCGTCCCAGCTCATACAGGATGTGGGGCAGAGACCAATGACCTCTTTATCTATGTCAAAGGGACCCCAGTCTTTCCCGCTGAATGCACCACCATTGGGAGCAAATTCACCGGCAACATAGGCCTTTACAGCTGCCTGATCGATCCTGATATCGTCTTTCCATGTGCCGATTACTGCGCAGTCAGACCGTGCTATTGAAGCAACACAATCATTAGGACATCCAGATATCTTAAATTTGAACTTGTAAGGGAATGCGGGACGATGAAGCTCATCCTGGTATTCGTTGGTGATATCGTGGCATAACGCCTGAGTATCCAGACAGGAGTACTCGCAGCGTGCCTTACCGATGCAGCAGGAAGGCGATCTCAAATTGGATCCCGATCCGCCTAGATCGGTGTCCAGTTCGTGTGTCAAGTCGAAGAAGGTTGGCTCTAATTCTTCCGTTTTTGCTCCAAGTAGAATGATGTCTCCCGTTGAGCCATGCATATTGGTGAGACCACTCCCGTGCTTTTCCCAGAGGTCACAGAGCTTTTTCAGATATTCTGTCGTATAAAACTTACTGGACGGCTGGTTTACTCTCAATGTATGGAACGCCGCTGCCGCGGGGAACAGATCCGGCCTGTCCGAATAGCGACCGATAACTCCGCCTCCGTATCCAAAGACTCCTGCAATACCGCCATGTTTCCAATGGCCTACCTTGTCTTTAAAGGACAATTCCAGGAGTCCCAAGAGATCTGCTACCATCTCATTCTTCTCGGCCATTTTCTTCATGTCAGTGACAAAGCTAGGCCAAGGACCGCTTTCCAATTCGTCCAATAAAGGTGTATCATGTTTTGGCATGTGCTTACCTCCTATTACCTTAATTTAATCTTAAATCATCTTTATGCTTTAGACCTAAGACATAACAAATTTTCTCTTAAGAATTTTTTCTGAAATCGACGTTTAGTTACAGAGATCAAGAATGGTACCATTTTGGGTGTTTTACCATTAGATAACCACTACTGTTATTAATCAGACGTCTTTCTATCCGGGAAAATTTATGACATATCTTCATATATCGAGACGGGTATTTTTGTCAAGCCTATATGTTAACTTTTTTGACATTTGAATAATTTAAAGGGCTTTTACATTGAGAACGCTTGACGAGCGGTTATATATTGCCTCTTTCATTATTGTATTGTAGTGTGTCGATATCTTCTTTGTATCCGGGTGTGCTACTGAAAATTTTGTTCGGTGGTATCAACGGATGGGTTTGTGATTTCTTGTTTTGTCCCGCCTGCAGGACAGGGCGCTTACAGGAGGTTGTTAGAGATGAAAATAGATCTGGCTTATGGAAAGGGTATAAAGACTTTAGATATACCTGATGAAAATGTTGCCGCCATAATATATCCCGATGATCCGTCGGGACTGGATGATCCAGCAGGGGAAGTTGAGAGATCTCTTGTAAATCCGATTGGTTCCCCCACGCTCAGGGAGATTGTTTCCAGGCATAAATCTCCCAAAGTGGTTATAATCGTGAATGATGTGACGCGCCCTGTGCCTTATAAGTGGATTTTGCCATCCCTTATGAGACAACTGGAGGGAGTTCCCCCTGAAAACATAGACTTTATAGTTGCAACGGGTATACACAGGGCACATGCAGATATAGAAAACAGAGAACTCTATTCCTCCGAATTTGTTGATAAGTACAGATTTTCAAGTCATGACTGCGACAAGGACGTAATAGATCTCGGAACCCTGCGTGACGGGACTCCTGTAAGCATCAATAAAAAGGTGGCTGAGGCCGATATTGTTATCGGAACGGGGATGATTTCCCTTCATTATTTTGCCGGATATTCAGGGGGACGTAAATCGATCCTTCCTGGTGTTTCCGGCCGTGATATAATCACGCGAAGTCATTCAATGATGGTGGATCCTCTGGCACAGTGTGGGTGTCTGGAGGCCAATCCTGTCAATGACATGATGATTGAGGGCACAAAAAAGGTCGGACTTTCCTTTATAATAAATGTTGTTACTAACAGTAAAAAGGAGATTGTCAGGGTTGTAAGCGGGCACATGGAGAAGGCCTGGCTCGAGGGTGTCAAGGTCTGCCGGGATATGTCCTGTTATGCTATGGAAAGGAAATATCCTGTCGTGATAGCGTCGACGGGGGGATATCCCAAGGATATTAATGTCTACCAGGCTCAGAAAGCACTGGAATACGCCTCTTACGCAACCGAGAAAGGCGGAACCATTGTTCTTCTGGCTGAATGCAGAGAGGGTTACGGCGAAGATACCTTTGAGAGCTGGATGAATGAAGCTTCCCGTCCCGTGGAAGTTATAGATCGCCTGCAAGGGGGATTTGAGCTTGGCGGACACAAGGCCTACGCCATTGCCAGAATAGTTTGTGATAAAGAGGTAGTTTTGATATCGAATCTAACGGGAGAAAGAACTGAGAACCTTTTCTTTCATTACAGAAAAAATCTGTCTGAAGCAGTGGCATATATCAAAAAAAAGCATGGAAAGAATTTCCGGGCCCTCGTAATGCCGGAGGCAGGCGCCACATTCCCCGTCTCAAGCAAAATTTAAGTTAAGGATTTCAATAAGAAATATTTTTTGTTGAATTTTTTAATTTTATGCTTGACTATTTAAATCATACAGTATAGAACCTCGTCTCACTCGTTGGGACATGTTCTTCTTTAAAACGAGTAAAAAATTAGAAAATAATGCTTGACAGCAGAGCTTTTATAATTTACTTATAAAAGCTCGTTTTAATAAAAGTTCTTTATAAATTGAATAGTGGGATCACCAAATTTATGGGTCATGGTTAATTCGATAAGTGAATGAAATGTAAGATTTTTATCAAACTTGAGAGTTTGATCCTGGCTCAGAACTAACGCTAGCGGCGTGCCTAACACATGCAAGTCGTACGAGAAAGTTCGCTTCGGCGGATGAGTAAAGTGGCGCACGGGTGAGTAACACGTGGATAATCTGCCCTTCGGTAGGGAATAACCCACTGACAAGTGGGCCAATACCCAATAATACTGTTTTGCTTCGGTCTTTCAGTCAAAGATAGCCTCTATCTATAAGCCGTCGCCGAAGGATGAGTCCGCGTACCATTAGCTTGTTGGTGGGGTAATGGCCTACCAAGGCGACGATGGTTAGCTGGTCTGAGAGGACGATCAGCCACACTGGAACTGAAACACGGTCCAGACTCCTACGGGAGGCAGCAGTGAGGAATTTTGCGCAATGGGAGAAATCCTGACGCAGCAACGCCGCGTGAGTGAGGAAGGCCTTCGGGTCGTAAAGCTCTGTCAGGTGGGAAGAAATGTATAGGAGTTAATAGCTTCGATATTTGACGGTACCATCAGAGGAAGCACCGGCAAACTCCGTGCCAGCAGCCGCGGTAATACGGGGGGTGCAAGCGTTGTTCGGAATCATTGGGCGTAAAGAGCGTGTAGGCGGCTGGGTAAGTCAGATGTGAAAGTCCCGGGCTCAACCCGGGAAGTGCATTTGATACTGCTCAGCTAGAGTAAGGGAGAGGAAAGTGGAATTCCTGGTGTAGAGGTGAAATTCGTAGATATCAGGAGGAACACCGGTGGCGAAGGCGGCTTTCTGGCCCTATACTGACGCTGAGACGCGAAAGCGTGGGTAGCAAACAGGATTAGATACCCTGGTAGTCCACGCCCTAAACGATGTTCACTAGGTGTTGGGGGTATTGACCCCTTCAGTGCCGTAGCTAACGCATTAAGTGAACCGCCTGGGGAGTACGGTCGCAAGACTAAAACTCAAAGGAATTGACGGGGGCCCGCACAAGCGGTGGAGCATGTGGTTTAATTCGATGCAACGCGAAGAACCTTACCTGG